>JANLWF010000124.1:0-2968 GCA_031364385.1 Methylotenera sp. | reverse complement strand
CACTTACCTGCAACACTAATTAATCAAAAATTACTATCGCTAAAACGTCGTGCTAAATATATTTTGGCGGAGTTTCAGAATGGGACGTTACTGCTACATCTAGGCATGTCGGGTCGCATTAGTTTGCTAGATAGAAATTATCCGCCAGAAAAACACGACCATTTTGATATCGCTTTTCATGGTGCTTATGGAAAAACTGGCCAAGTGTTAAGGTTGCGCGACCCGCGCCGCTTTGGTGCTGTGTTATGGGCAGGCCTAGAACCTAATACCCATGCGCTACTTGCGCCACTGGGCCCAGAGCCACTTGATGATAATTTTAATGCCAAGTATTTACATGCACAACTGAAAACACGTTCAACAGTCATTAAAGTAGCGATTATGGATAGCCATTTAGTCGTTGGTGTAGGTAATATCTACGCCTCAGAATCGTTGTTCCGCGCACGCATTCACCCAGAAACGCCTGCCAAAAATTTAACAATTAAACAAAGTGAGAAATTGGTAGCAGAAATCAAAAGCACGCTCAACGATGCGCTAAACGCTGGCGGTAGTAGCCTGCGCGATTTTTTTGGTGTCGATGGCAATATTGGCTATTTTCAACAAGAATACTTTGCCTATGGTCGCACCGATGAGCCTTGCAGGATATGTAGCAAGCCTATCAAATGCATTCGGCTAGGGCAGCGCTCAACGTTTTTTTGTCAAAGCTGCCAAACATAAGGTCTGCCAAAAGCCTTAGCGCGTAAGTAGTAATAAAGTAGCGGCCTGCAGCAGTACAAACACTGCAATAATTAAAGCCAAACATTTTTGCCAGCGTGCTTGTTTTTGTTGCACCTTAATTAAATCTTCTATCACCTGCCGCATAGGTGCTTCTTGCTCGGCGTGGGTTTGTTGGGTTAAAAATTGATGGATTAGACGCGGCATTTGGGGCGTGTTTTTGAGGATAAATGGCAGCTCTTTTTTAAGAGTATTGGCCACGCTGCGCCAGCCAATTTGCTCGCTCATCCAGCGCTTTAAAAATGGTTTTGCGCTTTGCCATAGGTCGATATTCGGGTCTAAATCGCGGCCTAAACCTTCAATATTCAGCAAAGTTTTTTGTAACATCACCAGCTGCGGTTGAATAACCACACCAAATCGACGCGACATCTGGAACAAGCTTAGCAAGGTTCTCCCAAATGAAATGTCTTTTAATGGTTTATTAAAAATAGGTTCGCAGATAGCACGAATACAGGTTTCTAGCTCTTCCACGTTGGTATCTTTTGGTACCCAACCCGATTCAATATGCGCTACGGCCACGTCGCGATAATCGCGATTAAAAAACGCTAAAAAATTACGTGCAAGATAATATTTATCGGTGTCGGAAAGTGTGCCCATAATGCCGAAATCTAGCGCGATGTAGCGTCCATCATCTGCAACTTGAATGTTTCCAGGGTGCATATCGGCATGAAAAAAGCCATCGCGAAACACCTGCGTAAAGAAGATTTCTACGCCGTCGTGTGCGAGTTTGGTGATGTCGATGCCTTTGGTGCGTAGTACCTCAATTTGGCTCACAGGCGTGCCGTGCATACGCTGCATGGTCATGACTTCTTTGCGGCAGTAATCCCAATAGACTTCTGGGATAAGTAATCTCTTATCTGGAAAGTTACGCGCCAGCTGGCTGCAATTGGCGGCTTCTAGCGTTAAATCTAACTCATGTTGCGTGTGGCGCGCAAACTCTTCCACCACTTCTAGCGGTTTTAGGCGTTTGCCTTCGGCCGAGGCAGTCTGCAAAAGCCAAGCAAGTGATTTTAGTATGGATAAATCTTGGTTAATAATGTTTGAAATGCCTGGACGCAGCACTTTAACCGCAACTGGCGTGTTATCTAGCAAGTGTGCAAAATGCACTTGCGCAACCGAGGCACTGGCGATGGCAGTTTCGTCAAACTGGCTGTAGATTTGATTGATAGGCAAGCCAAACGCGGCTTCTATGTTTGTTTGCACGTCAGCAAAAGCAAACGGCGGTACTTGATCTTGTAGTTTTGCCAGTTCGTCCGCCACGTCGGGCGGCAATAAATCACGCCGCGTAGAAAGCATTTGACCAAATTTAACAAAAATAGGGCCTAACTTTTCTAAAGCTAAACGCAGCCGCTCACCTCGTGCTTGTTGCTTGTTGCGCCAAAAAAATAGGATTTGAATAAGCTTGCGCAACGGTTTTAATGGCGCGTGTTCGTGAATAAAATCATCCAAACCAAAACGCAAGGCAACGAAAACAATATGAATCAGCCGAAAGTAATGCATGTCTAGTTCACGTTACTTTCTAGTGATTTTGCCAGTTTATTTAATCTTTTTTCAAAACGTGCAACATCGCTTTTAATGGTATCTACTTGCGAATTAAACTCTTCCACATGACGTTTTTTAGCCAGCAGCGGCTGTTCTTCTTGCCAGTATTCGCTGAGCATTTCAACTAAATTAAAGCTTTGTTTTTTTGCTTCTGATAAAGTTTTGCGCGTTATTTCACCAATTTTATGCGCAGCAATATCGCCTGTTAGCTTGCTTAAATCTTCTTCAATATCCCAGCGTATATTTTGCAAAATTTTGCTTATTTCGGTTGCAAGATGCGTGTCACCATCAATTTTAATTTGCATTTTTGCATTTTCGTCATTGGCAAGTAGTCTAAGAGCAAGGCTGGGAGGCACGTGGATATTGGCTTCTGGCACAGCGCTTTTATTATTATAACTGTCACCTGCTATAGCCAAGCTACCGTCTTCTAAAATCAATAAATTGGCTTTAATTAAAGTGAAATCAAACTGCACCACCTTGCCCGCAAAAGGCTGTAAATGCTGGCGCGACCAATTATTTTGATTGGTAAGGTGTTGCAAAAAACGCGTGACCAAAGGCTTCAGCATCGGGTTTTATAACCCTTGTGCAAAGCGACGACCCCAGCGCTAAGGTTGTAGTAATTTACATTGCTTAAACCCGCGTCCAGCATCATTTG
>JANLWF010000278.1:0-4026 GCA_031364385.1 Methylotenera sp. | reverse complement strand
TCAATCCACTCAACCACCAGCCCCATCTCATCACTACCAGCCTGCATGCCAGCATCCACGCCCACATTGGGGATAATCACCAGCGTTTCATCCATAAAAATAAGTGGTAATTGTTCGCGCTGCCAAGGCGGCATGGCGTGGGTTTGCAGCACTTGTTTTAGGCTGCGATAGGGGCGACCCAGCTCTGGCTTAAAGCGCTCGCCGCCTTCGCGATTTTTAATACGTAATTTGATGTTTTTAACGCGATTTAGGGCGAAGCCTTCGCCTATTTTTTGGGTGAAAATTAAGCGCGAGTTGTCGGGCAAAATCACGCTTTCCTCACCTTGCCATAGCAGGTTAATCGCCGCGGCTTCTGACATGTCATCAACTAGGTAAACGCAGTCTTGATAGCGCCGTAAGGTGACGTTTTGCGCCACTTTTAACTGCACTGCGGCATCGGCTTTGGCGTGCAAAATTTGTTGGCTAATTTGTTGAAGTTGCGCAGTGCTGGGCAAATCAAAACCCTGCTGCGCCAGCCACCAGCGCAGCACATTATTCACCCTCGATAGGCTTAATTGCTTTAAAGTTGGCAAAGCTAATTGCCTGCTATTTTGTAGGCAATGAATTGCATCAACCTGGGCTAAATCATCCAACAAGCCGCTACAATCAGCCAAATGCGTGGCGCTACGGCCAATAGTTTGTTTGATTGCAGGATACTGTTTTTCTAATTTAGGCAAAACTTCATGGCGCATAAAGTTGCGGTCAAATTTCGTTTCAGCATTGCTTTCGTCGTTAATCCAAGTGAGCTTGTTTGCGCTGGCGTAGGCTTCCAATGAGGCTCTGGGCATATCCAGTAAGGGGCGTAGCAGCTTTCTGCTTAAATCAATGGTAGCCATGCCCGCCAAGCCCTTCACGCCCGCGCCACGTGCCAATTGCAGCAGCAAGGTTTCGGCTTGATCATCTTGATGATGTGCTAAGCAGATAAAATCTGCGTCTGTGCTCGCAAGCGTCTTGTAGCGAACTGCACGCGCTGCTGCTTCTAGCCCTAGGCCACTATTTTGCTCAACTTTAACGTTGGAAATGATGAGTGGAATATTCAGTTTTGCGCAAAATTCTGCACAAAAGTTTGCCCATAATGCTGCATTGGGGCTTAAACAATGATTGACGTGATGTGCCTGCAATTGAAACGGCAGCGTTTTTTTGCAATCTGCCAGCAGATGTAGCAACACGCAAGAATCTAAACCGCCGCTGAAAGCTAATACCAGCTTAGGGTTGATTAGTTTTCTACTTAAAAAAACATCCACTAAAAAAGTTTTTAGTAGATGTTCTAATGTTTTGCTACTTGCTGACGATTTCTTTAAATTTACCATAGCCCATTAGGCGCTCGTAGCGCGCTGCTAGTAGCTTTTCTGTGCTGTGCTTTTGCATGGCTACCAACTCAGTTTTTAACGCACGGCGTAGCGATTGCATGGTGGTTTCAGTATCACGGTGCGCGCCGCCTAAGGGTTCGCTTACAATCACGTCCACCAAGCCCAAACCTTTTAATCTATCGGCGGTAATACCCAATGTTTCTGCGGCTTCTGGCGCTTTTGTGGCGCTTTTCCATAAAATGGAAGCGCAGCCTTCTGGTGAAATCACTGAATAGGTAGAGTATTGCAGCATCAGCAATTGATCGACCACACCTAGCGCCAGCGCACCACCTGAGCCGCCTTCGCCAATAATCACTCCAATAATAGGCGTTTTTAGCTCGGCCATCACGTATAAATTACGTGCAATCGCCTCGCTTTGGCCGCGCTCCTCCGCACCAATGCCTGGGTAGGCGCCTGGGGTATCAATCAAGGTAATAATTGGCAAGCCGAATTTCTCAGCCAAGTGAAATAGGCGTAGCGCCTTGCGATAGCCTTCTGGGCGCGGCATACCAAAATTGCGGTATTGACGCTCTTTCACGTCGCGACCTTTTTGGTGGCCAATCACCATCACTGGCGTACCCTCAAAACGCGCAATTCCGCCCACAATCGCAGGGTCATCGGCATAGTGACGATCGCCGTGTAGCTCTTCAAAATCGGTAAACAACGCGGCAATGTAATCCAAAGTATAAGGCCGTTGCGGGTGACGTGCCACTTGCGAGATTTGCCAAGCGCTTAAGTTTTTATAAGTGTCTTCGAGCATTTTTTTATTTTTTTTCTGCAACTGCTCCAACTCTTTAGAAATATCCAAATCGTCATGATCGTCATGCGACACTTGCAGCGCGTCAATGCGCTTTTCTAAATCGGCAATACCTTGCTCAAAATCTAAATAGCTAACTTTCATTTCTGGCTTTCATATTTAATATAGCGCCTTAAATTTAATCTGCGCTAATTATAAAGGATTTTTACGTTATCTTTTGATAGCCAAGCATGAAGATTTTGCAATAATTCATCATGCAACTCCACGCGCCACGCCTCGCCTAGCATCAAGCTGGCCTGACCTTGGGCATTGTGGTATTCAATTTTAACTGGGCAGAGTTTTTTGTCAGATTCTGCAGATTTTTTGCAATAAGGTTTGAGTATCGCCGTTAATTTAGCTGCGTCCGACTGGCCATTACAGGATATTTTTAACATGCTAGCATGGTTGCTGCGGGCGGCTGCTAGGTCATATAGCTTGCGCGCATTCACACGAATGCCACCAGAAAAATCGTCATTGCTAACGCGGCCTTCAATCACTAATAATTGGTCTTCTTTAATCAAGCTGGCGTATTGGTTCAGCAGTTCGCTGCCCACCACCACATCCACGCGCGACACCGCATCGTCAATGGTCACAATCGCCATTTTGCCGCGCTGCGTCATGCGAATGCGTACGCCTGCAACGATGCCCGCCATTAATTTTGGTTGCTCCTGTGGTACTAAATCGGCCAGCGTGCCGCGCACAAATTGGCTCACATCCTCTTTCGCGTTTAAAAATGGATGTCCGCTTAAATAAAAGCCTAGTGCGGCTTTTTCTTGAATCAGCGATTCTTCGGGTGACCAAGCTTGCACCTTAGGCAGCTCGTGCTTGGTCTCAGACAGTTCGCCGAACAAATTGTCTTGCCCTGCGTGGCTATTAGCCTGCTCCGCCGCCGCGGTAGCCATGCCTACTGCCGCTAGCAAGGCTGCGCGATTCGGTTCTAGCTTATCAAACGCGCCAACGCGAATCAGCGATTCAATCACACGCCGATTCACTTTGCGTAAATCTAGGCGATTACAAAAATCGAACAAGTTTTTAAACGGGCCATCAGCTTCGCGTGCGGCTAAAATCAGCTCAATCGCCGCCAAGCCCGTACCCTTAATCGCGCCTAGGCCATACAATATTTGCGTGTTATTGAGCGGCTCGAAGCGATAGCCGCTTTGGTTTACATCGGGCGGCAACACCTCGACTTTATTCGACGCACAGTCATCAAAAAATAGATGAATGTTGTCCGTATTATTCATATCCGCCGACATGGTGGACGCTAAAAATGCGGCTGGGTAATGTGCTTTAAGGTAAGCGGTATGATAAGCCACCAGCGCATAGGCGGCGGCATGCGATTTATTAAAACCGTAGCCCGCAAATTTTTCTAGCAAATCAAACAGCTCGGTCGCTTGACGTTCGTTTAGGCCATTTCTAAGCGCACCTGCGGTAAAAATTTCGCGCTGCGCGTCCATCTCTTCTTTTTTCTTTTTACCCATAGCACGACGTAATAAGTCCGCACCACCCAGACTGTAACCCGCCACCACCTGCGCGATTTGCATTACCTGCTCTTGATACACCGCAATGCCGTAGGTTTCTTTTAAAATGCTCTCAGTCGCAGGGTGCGGATATTCCACGCGTTGTTTGCCATGTTTACGGCGACAAAAATCAGGAATCAAATCCATCGGGCCTGGGCGATACAGTGCCACTAGCGCGATAATATCTTCAAAACAATCGGGCAGCGCTTGTTTCAGCATGTCTTTCATGCCACGTGATTCCAGCTGAAACACCGCCGTGGTATTGGCGGTTTTGAGTAGTTGATAACTGGCTTTATCATCCAGCGGCAATGTCTCAAAGCTAAGC
>JANLWF010000261.1:0-1895 GCA_031364385.1 Methylotenera sp. | reverse complement strand
AAGTGCGATAGACCAGTTTGAAGATAACATTAAAGAACGGCGTTTTGCTAGCGAAACGGCCGAGCATTATGGTTTAGCCTTGGCCATGTTGCGCAAAAATGACTTGGCAGGCGCGCAGAATCAAGTGAAATGGCTAAAAACCAATGCCCAGAAATATAACCAGCAAAATGCGTTTATAGAAAATTTAATCGCACGCTTAGCAGTGGCGCGCAATAATCCGCAAGCGGCTGCTACCCAATATACCAATGCGTTAGCGTTATTTCCTACTCATCGCTCGCTAATTTATGGTTATGCCGAGCACTTTTTGGCGATTAATCAGCCTGATAAAGCGATTAAATTGGTGCATGATAAACAAACCATATACCCCAACGATGCTTATTTTTATGATATTTTGGCAAAAGCTTATACAGCGAAAAATAAAAATTTATTACGCTTTCAGGCGCAAGGCGAATCTTACTATCGGCAATACAATTTGAAGCGGGCGATTGAACAAATGGAATTTGCAACGAAAGCTAAAGATGGCAATTTTTACGAGCAATCGATTGTGGAGGCGCGCTTAAAAGAGCTAAAGCGCCTGCAAGAAAATGAAAAGCTAGCAGAAGAAAGATTAAGTTAATGCAATCTATTAATTCAAAACGTAGAGATTTTTTAGGTGCAATACTGGCTGCTACAGCAACCACGCTATTATTGCCTCTCAGGGCAGTGGCTGCACTATGGAATAAAGCCGCGTTTGATGCTGTTAAGCTGGATGAAGCGACTAAAAATCTCGCCATTAATGGTGAAATTCAAAGCAAAGATATTGAAATCATTGCGCCAGATCGCGCAGAAAATGGTGCGATTGTGCAATTGGAAGTCACTAGCCGCATCCCAAATACCGAAGCCATTGCAGTGTTTGTGGAGAAAAACCCAACCGCGTTGATTGGCAATTTTATGTTCAGCAACGGAGCAATGCCGCAAATAGTGACGCGCATCAAAATGGCCGAGACGTCAGACATTAAAATTATTGTAAAAGTGGGCAATCAATATTACTCAAACGCTAAAAATGTAGTTGTACTTGAAAGTGGATGCGACTAATGGAAACTAACATGAAAATGCGCGCCAAGCTGACTGGCGAAGTGACAGAGGTGAAAGTGATTATTAGCCACCCTATGGAAACTGGACGCAAAAAAGATGATTTTGGGGTGCTGATTCCTGCGCACTTTATTCAATTGGTCACCGCAACTTTAAACGATAAACCCGTGCTTGAAATGCAATGGGGTACGGGCATTTCAAAAAATCCGTACCTCACTTTTCATGTAAAAGGTGCAAAACTAGCTGACAAAATTGTCGTGACTTGGTTTGATAATTTAGGCAAAACAGGCACAGGTGAGATTTTAGTGATTGCTGGCTAGGCTTAAACTTACCGCCTCTGCAACCCTTATTCCATCTACCCCTGCAGACAAAATACCGCCCGCATAGCCCGCGCCTTCACCGCAAGGGTAAAGACCTTTGGTGTTGGTGCTTTGTAGCGATTCATCATCACGTTTAATGCGAATCGGCGACGAGGTGCGTGTTTCCACGCCCGTCAGTAAGCCGTCGTGTAAATCAAAACCTTTAATTTGCTTGGCAAAAGCGGGAATCGCCTCACGAATCGCGCTGATGGCGAATTCTGGCAGCGCCGATTCTAAATTGGTAAGATGCACGCTTGGCGTGTAACTCGGCATGACTGCGCCAAATTGGGTAGAAGGAATGTTCGCTAGAAAATCGCCAATCAGTTGCCCAGGAGCCGCATAGTTACTGCCTCCAAGCGCGTATGCTTGGCGCTCCCATTTGCGTTGTAATTCCATACCTGCTAATGCGTTGCCTGGAAAATCCACCTCAGGCGTAATACCCACCACGATGCCCGCATTGGCGTT
>JANLWF010000246.1:0-10700 GCA_031364385.1 Methylotenera sp. | reverse complement strand
GCATACCAATAAACCATTGATGCGTGGCCAACTGCATCAAAGGCGTTTTATGCCGCCAGCAGTGTGTGAAAGCTATGATTTAAGCGCACGCTGGCCAATAAAGTACCGTTTTCTTGCATCTTGGCTAAGATGCTTTTGTTGGCATCTTGGCGCGATAGACCGCGAATTGCCTCGAACTCAACCAATTCACTATTAAAAAATTTGCCATCGCCGCCCATTAAAATACGTGGCTTTTCATTCGGATAATTGGCTTTCATCACCAGCCAGTCATCGTTGCCATGTGCGGCAGCGGTATGCACTAAGCCGGTACCAGCATCGGTCGTGACGTGGTCGCCGCAAATAACTGGCACTTGGCGATTGTCGAACGGATGTTTTAATAGCAAGCCCTCCAATAAAGCACCCTTCACTACACCTCTAGTCGTAGGAGGGCTAGTAACTCCATATTTTTTAAGTATTGGTGGTAAGGCAAAGTCATCCATACTCTCTTCAGTTAGTGTTAGCGTAGTTGCTATTGGCGCCATTGCAGTGGCAATAATAAACAAGCCTTTATCTGTGTCATATAAGCCGTAATCAAGGTCTGGATTTACCGATACAGCCTGATTAGCTGGCAATGTCCAAGGCGTAGTTGTCCAGATAACAGCATAAACATTTTTGCTTTTTACATGTTCATCAAATACACGCTCACTTAGACCAAATGCCTCACTCAAAGTAAAGTTATCCATCACCTTAAAACCCACATCAATTGCTGGTGAATTTACATCTTCATACTCCACCTCAGCCTCAGCCAAGGCGCTACCGCAATCTACGCACCAATGTACGGGTTTGCTGCCTTGATACAGGTAGCCATTTTTTTGAATCTCACCCAAAGCGCGCATGATGTCTGCTTCGGTTTTAAAATCCATGGTTAAGTATGGGTTATCCCAATCACCCAACACACCAAGGCGGATAAAGTCTTTCTTTTGTTTTTCTACTTGTTCGGCGGCGTAGGCGCGACAAAGCTCGCGGAACTTGGTGGGGTCTATATTTTTATCATGATTTTTTTCAACCACCAACTCAATCGGCAAACCGTGGCAATCCCAGCCTGGCACATAAGGCGCATCAAAACCACTCATGGTTTTGGCTTTTATAATAATGTCTTTTAAGATCTTGTTGACAGCGTGACCAATGTGAATATCGCCATTGGCATAAGGCGGCCCATCGTGCAAAATGAATTTTTTTGCGCCTTTGCGCGATGTGCGAATACGCTCATACAGTTTTTTTTCTTGCCATTGTTTTAACCAAGCAGGCTCGCGCTTGGCCAAATCGCCACGCATGGGAAAAGGCGTTTCAGGCTGGTTGATTTTGTATTTTAAATCTTTGGTTTCTTCAGTCATTTTTAGTTCTTAAAATCTTAATTTTTAAAATATTGTCTAGCCACAACAATATCTGCAGCAATTTGCGCTTTTAATGCGTCTAAACTTTCAAATTTCATTTCATCGCGAATTTTATGTAGGAATTCTACATACACATGCTTGCCGTATAAATCACCATTGAAATCAAGCACATGAACTTCTAATAATAATTTAGGCACGCCAGCTATTGTTGGGCGTACGCCTAAATTCGCCACGCTATTCAAACCGTCTAATTTTACCGCATAAACACCTGTTAAGGCAGGCCGCTCGTGCCGCATGTGTATATTTGCGGTAGGAAAGCCCAGCTCGCGGCCGCGCGCCGCGCCATGCACCACTTTGCCGCTAATGCTGTAAGGCCGCGCCAATAATAAGCTTGCTTGGTTTAAATCGCCTGCGGCCAGCGCATCGCGTACACGGGTGCTTGATACACGCCCACCTTTAAAATTCAATTGCGACAACTTCACCAAATTAAAACCATTGCTTTCAAAATCTGCGACTGTGCCAGCGCGTTTAGCACCAAATTTAAAGTCTTCGCCCACCAAAATCGTGTTGGCATTTAGGCTGTTGCGCAAAGTATTTTGCATAAATTCATCTGCAGTTATTGCAGCAAAACGCTTGTTAAAAGCACAAACAAATACTTTTTGCACATTTAAATTCTGAAAATACTCTAGCTTCTCACGCAGGTTACTTAATCGCGCTGGTGCGTTTAAGGGCGTAAAAAACTCGCGCGGGTGCGGCTCAAATGTCATCACGGCTGGCGTTAAATTTTGAGCTTGCGCAACTTCTTGCAAGCGCGCCAATAATGACTGATGCCCCAAATGCAACCCGTCAAAATTACCAATCGCTAAGGCTAGTGGCGAAGGTTTTGCTGTGGGTAAATGCCGAAAAACCTGCATTAATGCTTAACTCTGCGCATGTAATCACGCGGCCTAAAGCCCATTAGCAGCAAGCTTGCAAAGTAACTTATTGCGCCAAGCAATACTAATCCGCTAAGGTAAAGTAGGCGTTTAATTAAGCCGAAATGTAACCAAGCTCCTGTGTCGCCCTTGGCAAAGTAGAGCGCCGCGCCCATCACGCAAAGCGCTACAATCAACTTGAGCACAAATACTAACCAACCTGCTTGTGGTTGATAAATACTGGCTTTCTGCAAATGGTAATACAGCAAGCTCGCATTTAAACAAGCGCCCAAGCCAATGGCGAGTGCTAAACCTGCGTGTCTTAAATCTAGCGCAAACACAAATACCAAGTTCATTAATTGTGTGGCAACCAGCGTAAATATAGCAATTTTAACGGGGGTTTTAATGTTTTGCCGCGCGTAAAAACCTGGTGCTAAAATTTTAACCAAAATTAGTCCAAGCAGACCCACGCTGTAAGCAATGAGTGCTTGCTGAGTCATTACAACGTCAACGGGCGTAAATTTGCCATAATGAAATAAGGCTGTGACTAATGGTGCTGCCAATACCGCCAACGCCACCGCTGCGGGAGCCGCCAAAATAAAGGTTAAGCGCAAGCCCCAATCCAACAATTGTGAGTATTCACTATCGTCACGACCCGCGTAGGCTTTAGACAAGCTGGGTAATAATATGGTACCCAGCGCCACGCCCAGCACTCCCGTGGGAAACTCCATGAGCCTGTCTGCGTAATACAGCCAACTCACGCTGCCTGTCGCTAAAAATGAAGCGAATATGGTATTCAAAATCAGCGAAATTTGCGCCACAGATACACCCAAAATGGCAGGACCCATCAGTTTTAAAATACGCGAAACGCCTTTATCGTGATTGACGCCTGCTGGGTTAAGCTCAAACTTTGGCAGTAAGCCAATTTGCTTTAAAAAAGGAATTTGAAAAATAAGCTGTAAAAATCCGCCGATAAACACCGCCCAGGCCAGCACTTTAATCGGCTCGGCAAAGTGATCTGCAAAAAACAAAATCGCCGAAATCATCGCAACATTTAGCCAAACAGGCGTGAAGGCGGGAATACCGAATTTGTTATATGTATTGAGCACGCCGCCCGCCATTGATACCAGCGAAATAAAGAAAATGTAGGGGAAAGTGATGCGTAAAAGCTCTACCGTGAGCTGCATTTTGGCAGGGTTTGCCCTAAAACCAGGCGCAATTGCACTCACAATAAAAGGGGCGGCCAACATACCCAGCAACGTCACCACCACTAAAATAATGCCCAGCCAAGTCGCCACACGGTTAATTAAACTTTTAGTTTCATCAAAACTACGCTGACTTTTGTACTCTGCCAAAATTGGCACAAACGCCTGACTGAATGCGCCCTCGGCCGACACACGACGCAATAAATTAGGGATTTTAAACGCGACAATAAACGCATCGCTCAACATTCCTGCGCCAAACACGCGTGCAATTAAGGTGTCACGCACAAAACCAAGAATGCGCGAAACAAACGTCATGCTGCCAACTTTAGCTAAGGCGTTGAGAAGATTCATTAATAATTTGAATGGATTATTTGTACAACCATGATTTTAGCATGCCGCAAGCGCTATTTTCAGCTAAGGTATTTTTACTTTAAAGCTTGCAAAAACACTTAAAAAACACTATTATGCACGGTTTCGTATTAACCCCTACTAAGCTTTTAGGATAAAGAACACATGGCAAATACCGCACAAGCACGCAAACGCGCGCGTCAATCAGTTAAAGTGAATGCACATAATTCTGCATTACGTTCAACGCTTCGCACTGCAATTAAAAAAGTGCTTAAAGCAGTAGAGGCTGGCGACAAAGCCGCTGCGATGGCAAGTTATCAAGAAAATGTAAGCGTGATTGACCGCATTGCAGATAAAAAAATTATCCATAAAAACAAAGCAGCACGTCATAAAAGTCGCTTAACCGCCGCGATTAAAGCTTTAAAAGGTGACGCACCTGTGATGTTGGCTAAAAAAGCCGCCCCAGTTAAAGCAAAAGCTGCGCCTAAAGCGAAAGCAGCACCAGCTAAAGCCGCTGCGAAACCGAAAGCGGTAGCAAAACCAAAGGCAGCTAAAAAAGCTGAGTAATAGAATTAATCGTAAAAAAGCCTCGCCCAAGAATATTTATGGCGAGGCTTTTTTAATGGCCAGGTCTTAAAAGTTATTCGCCGTTATTCGCCAATGTGCAGCTCACTACGCGCGATTAATGCAACATTCAAGACAGCTTGTTTATTTTTACCTATCACTGTGAAATGCCCCATTTTGCGAGCTTTACGCGGTTCGTGTTTTCCGTACAAATGCAGCTTTAAATTGGCATGGCTGCACGCCTTATTCCATGCGGGTTCTGCATCATTTACCCAACTATCGCCTAGAATATTCACCATCACCGCATTACTATGTAAATCTGCGCTGCCTAGCGGCAGGCCAGTCATTACGCGCACTTGCTGTTCAAATTGGTTGGTGACGCAGGCATCAATCGTGTAATGGCCGCTATTATGTGGGCGCGGGGCGATTTCGTTTACCAATAACTGGTTGCCAACTACAAAAAATTCCACGCCTAATACGCCGACGTAATCTAGCTTTTGTGCGAGTTTTTTAGCCAACTCTTGCGCGTTGGCTTTAACAACCTCGCTGCAACGTGCTGGCACAATGCTGATATCTAATATGCCATTTAAGTGGCTGTTTTCTGCGGTAGGAAAAGCCGCGATATTGCCTTGTTCATCGCGCGCTAGAACGACTGAAAGCTCTAAATCCAGCGCCATCATTTGTTCTAGCACGCAGGTTTCGTTGTTAAATTCTGCGAATGCGCTAGCAGCTTCAGCTTTGGTTTTTACCCGCGCCTGGCCTTTGCCATCGTAGCCAAAACGTGCAACTTTTAGAATCGCTGGGTATAGCGGGCTGGTGTCGTCTGGCAAATCACTAACGTTATCGATCACCGCAAATGGCGCGACTGGCAGGCCTGCGTCTTTAATAAAGTTTTTCTCTAATACACGATGCTGCGCAATGGCTACACAAGCAGCAGAGGGCCTAACGGTAGTACTGATAGCTAACTTTTCTAACGATTCTGCAGGTACATTTTCAAATTCAGTCGTCACCGCTTGGCAGGTTTCTGCCATTTTTTTTAGCGCGGTAGCGTCATCAAAATTGGCGCAAATATACACATCGGCAATCTTGCCTGCGGGACTGTTTTTATCTGGATCTAATACCGTGACTTGATAACCCAACTCATGCGCGGCAATCACAAAAAAGCGACCAAGCTGGCCGCCGCCTAACATGCCTAACATCGTAGGCGCTGACACAACATTTTTTATGATCATGGCTTCACCTATCACGGTTGCTCTGGCAAAATCATATTAATTACTTTATCACTTTGCATGGTGCGAAATTCGGCTAATTTTTTAGCCAAATCTGCATCCTGATTCGCTAAAATACTCACTGCAAATAGTCCTGCATTAGCCGCGCCTGCTTCGCCAATGGCAAACGTCGCGACTGGAATGCCTTTGGGCATTTGTACGATTGAAAGCAGCGAATCCTGACCTTGCAAATGTTTGCTTGGCACTGGCACACCCAGCACAGGCAGCGTGGTTTTCGCGGCCACCATGCCTGGCAAATGTGCCGCGCCACCTGCGCCTGCAATGATAATTTGATAGCCATTTTTTGCCGCGTTTTCAGCAAATTGAAACATTAAATCGGGTGTGCGATGTGCCGAAACTACTTTGGCCTCATAGGCAACGCCGAAATCCGCCAGCATTTGTGCGGCGTTTTTCATTACTGGCCAATCGCTATCTGAGCCCATAATAATGGCAACTAATGTTTTATTCATTGATTTTTACCCTTTTTAAAAGCTGATTTTTTTCAAGCAACAATTTACCCTATTTCGTCATTCTCGCGTAAGCAGGAATCGAGTTCAGGTGAAACTCTATTAAAATTTTATTGCATTCACTAAATTGCCAATAAAATTGATTCACGCATACGCTGGAATGGCGGTGTGTTGTGGTTTTACATCACAATTAAGTTGTCGCGATGAATTAATTCAGACTCTTCCACATAACCCAAAATACGCTCAATTTCACTGCTGGCTTTGCGTTTAATTCGGCTCGTATCTGCAGAATTATAATTCACAATACCACGCGCAACCTCAATACCCGCTTCGCTAATACAAGCGACCACATCGCCACGCTCAAATTGCCCTTGCACTTCGACTACGCCAATTGAAAGCAAACTTTTTCCGTCTGTTTTTAGCACCTTCACCGCGCCAGCATCCAGCACCAACTTGCCTCCCAAACGTAAATGGTCTGCCAGCCATTGTTTTTTGGCGATGGTTTTAATTTGGTTGGATTTTAAATGTGTACCGATAGCTTCGCCATTACTTAATCGAACTAAAACGTCTGCCTCGCGACCTGAAGCTATCACGGTATGCGCGCCGCTATTGGCTGCACGCTTAGCGGCAAGTATTTTGGTGAGCATACCGCCAGTGCCAACACCGCTGCCTGCGCCGCCTGCCATTTGCTCTAATGCCTCATTGCCAGCAGTTTCAAAATTGATGAATTTGGCGGATTTATCTTTGCGCGGATCAGCCGAATACAAGCCTTGTTGATCGGTTAAAATCACCAGCGCATCAGCCTCGATTAAATTCGCCACCAACGCTGCCAAAGTATCGTTATCGCCAAAGCGAATTTCCTCGGTGACCACGGTATCATTTTCGTTAATGATGGGAATAACACGTAAATCAAGCAGCGTTTTAAGCGTAGAGCGCGCATTTAAATAGCGTTTTCTATCACGCAAATCATCGTGGGTAAGCAGTATCTGCGCGGTGTGCAGGCCATGTTGTGCAAAACAACTTTCATACATTTGCACCAAACCCATCTGCCCTACTGCCGCTGCCGCTTGCAGCTCGTTGACTTCTACAGGGCGCTTTTTCCAGCCCAAACGCTGCATGCCCTCCGCCACTGCGCCGCTGGAAACCAACACAATTTGCTTGCCTTGTTTCACAAGTTGACTGATTTGCGTCGCCCAAGCGGCAATCGCGGCGCGATCTAAACCCTCGCCATTATTGGTGACCAGACTAGAACCGACTTTTACAATCAGCGTTTTGCTATTCTGTAATAATGACTGGCTCATTTTCTTGCTCTTGTCTGGCTTTTTTCGCTTCGTCTAAATGGTCCATAATCGCATAAGTCAGCTCTTTACAACCCACACCGCTAATGGCGGAAATAGCAAATACACGGCCTTTCCAGCCATAATCCTTCACGAATTTTTTTACCACACCCGCGCTATCTTGCAGCATATCGG
Organism: Methylotenera sp.; assembly: GCA_031364385.1. GTDB lineage: Bacteria > Pseudomonadota > Gammaproteobacteria > Burkholderiales > Methylophilaceae > Methylotenera_A. Next base: position 3,089 of record JANLWF010000246.1, on the reverse strand, counting down.
TTTTATTTAACACCAACCAGCGCGGCTTATTATATAGTTCTTCGTCGTATTTTTTAAGCTCATTGACGATGGCTTTAGCTTCTGCCACTGGGTCGGTCGCTTCGTCAAACGGCGCAATATCTACCAAATGCAACAATAATGAGGTGCGCTGCAAATGACGTAAAAACTGGTGTCCCAGCCCTGCGCCCTCGGCTGCGCCTTCAATCAAACCTGGCACATCGGCGATAACAAAACTGCGCTCAGTATCCACCCGCACCACGCCCAAATTAGGGTGAAGCGTGGTAAATGGATAATCTGCCACTTTTGGTTTGGCGGCAGAAACGGAGCGTATAAAGGTGGATTTACCAGCGTTGGGCATACCGAGCAAACCCACGTCAGCTAACACTTTTAGCTCCATATATAGCTCGAACTCTTCGCCTGGCTCACCTTTTGTACATTGTCTAGGGGCACGGTTAATGGACGATTTGAAATGCACATTACCCAAGCCGTTGTTGCCACCCTTGGCTAGCAACACTTTTTGACCATGCTCTGCCAAGTCAATAATCATGCGCTCGGTGGCTTTGTCGGATATGACCGTGCCAACTGGCACACGCAGCACCATGTCTTCACCTTTTGCGCCGTAACATTCTGCGCCGCGACCGTTTTCGCCGCGTTGACCACGGAAAGTACGTGTGTAGCGATAATCGACTAGCGTGTTAATGTTGCGATCTGCAATCGCGTAGATTGAGCCGCCTTTGCCACCATCGCCGCCGTTAGGGCCGCCCAGCGGCTCGTACTTCTCGCGCCTGAACGTGGCTACGCCATTGCCGCCGTCGCCAGCGTAAACTTTAATAGTAGCTTCATCGATAAATTTCATCTTATTTGCAACCTAATGCTGTGACCTAAATAAAAAAGCCCCATCAAACGATGAGGCTTTAATCATACTACTTAAACTTAAACTGCAACAATATTCACTAATTGGCGACGTAGCGCGCCTTTGATACAAAAAGTTACTTTGCCGTCAATTTTTGCAAATAAAGTGTGGTCTTTACCCATGCCTACGTTGTCGCCTGCGTGCATTTTTGTGCCGCGTTGACGCACGATAATACTGCCTGCTGAAACTACTGTTTCGCCAAAAGCTTTAACGCCTAAACGTTGTGAGTGTGAGTCGCGACCGTTACGTGAACTACCGCCTGCTTTTTTGTGTGCCATGATTTAATCCTTTTTAAAGTCTAATTACTCAGCAGCTTTAGCGGTTTTCGCTTTCGCTGGTTTTGCGGCAGCCGATTTACTTGAAGCCGTTCCCGCAGCTAAAATTTCACCAATTTGAATCTCAGTAAAACTTTGGCGATGGCCTTGAGTTTTACGATAATGTTTACGACGGCGGAATTTAAAAATCATCACCTTATCAGCACGACCATGTGAAAGCACGGTTGCGCTTACCGTAGCACCATCTACCAAAGGCGCGCCAATGGTGGTATTGTCGCCATCATTAATCATCAACACTTTGTCGATAACCAATTTGCTGCCAACATCGCCTAATAGCTTTTCAACTTTTAGTGTTGCACCAGCTTCTACTTTATATTGTTTGCCACCTGTTTTAATTACTGCGTACATGGTTTTAGCCTTGTTTCTACACGTTCAAATGAATCGCGCATTATACTTAAACTACAGGATATTGCAAATTCTAATTATCAATTACACACTATTTATTCAACTAAAGCTGTCATGTGTGTGTGTTAAAATGCCATTAAAATTCTTAGCAAAAATTATCTGGTTAATTTAGTGACTTTAAACAAAATTCAAACTTTTATTGCGACCGATATGCACGCGGTTGATGCCGTTATCCGAACTTCTCTTTATTCAGAAGTTACGCTTATAAATACCATTGGAGAGCATATCATTAGCGGCGGCGGTAAGCGCCTGCGACCCGCTCTGGTATTGCTTTCTAGCGGAATTTTTGGAGAAATTCAAACGCAGCATCACCAACTTGCAGCTATTGTCGAGTTCATCCACACCGCTACCTTACTGCACGATGATGTAGTAGATGAATCGAAAATGAGACGCGGCAAAAGCACTGCAAACCAGCTGTTTGGCAACGCTGCCAGCGTGCTAGTAGGCGATTTTTTGTACTCGCGCGCGTTTCAAATGATGGTAAAACTGCAAAACATGCGTGTGATGGAAATATTGTCCGAAACCACCAATATTATTGCTGAAGGTGAAGTGTTGCAACTACTTAATATTCACAATGCCGACGTCACTGAGCTAGATTATTTAAAAGTCATTCACTTTAAAACCGCAAAATTATTCGAGGCTGCGACCCGCTTGGGCGCGGTATTGAGCGGGGCAAATGACGCTGATGAAACCGCGCTAGCACACTATGGAATGAGGCTTGGCACGGCATTTCAGCTGATTGACGACGTACTAGATTTAAGTGGTGATGTAGGGCAAATTGGCAAAAACTTAGGTGATGATTTAAACGAAGGCAAACCTACGCTTCCTTTGCTAATTGCCATGCAACGAGGCAACACAACGCAAGCCACAACGATTCGCAATGCCATACAACACGGCGGCTTGGATCGATTATCCGCTGTACTCGCCGCAGTACAGGCCACCGATGCATTAAATTACGTGCATAAACTAGCAGAAGATGAGGCTAGAATTGGCTGTGAAGCCATCGCACACTTGCCAGACTCTGCGAATAAACAAGCGCTGATTGATTTAGCCACATTTGCAGTGAAGCGGGATTTTTAAAGCCAAAATTTATAATGCTGAGCTAAGGCTTGTTATTTCCCATTGTTTATTGCAATTCAAAGCAGGTATTTTAATCTTTGCAGCCAACACCAGTATTTTTGAATCACGGCGAGGTTAATTCAAAATTTATCAGTAATTTCTAATTGCTACTTATTTAAACTCAAACCCATATCAATATTTATTGAATTTTTACAATAACCAATGAGTCACAAGGTTTGATTTTGTTAACTTGCTTAAAAAGTTACACATTCTCATATTTATAAGGGCTGTGTAATGATTAATTCAAAACTCATGTTGGTGGATAAAAACGACTACACATCTTCACTGCTAGCGACCAACTTATATCAGCGTGGCTT
>JANLWF010000208.1:0-8401 GCA_031364385.1 Methylotenera sp. | reverse complement strand
GTAGATAATTTGGTGTATTTCACCGTGCAAGCGCAGCAATCTCAAGCAGCCGTTGGCGGTAGCGTGCTTTCAACCATTACAACCACGCCAAACACCGTGCCAGTGGGTGTGGTGATGAGTGTCACGCCGCAAATTAACGATACTGGTAAGGTAAACGTGAATGTGCGGCCTACAATATCTAGAGTGCTGAGTTTTGTACGTGACCCGAACCCGCAATTGCTGGCGATTCCAAGCCAAATTCCGCAAATTCAAGTACGCGAAATGGAATCGATATTGCAAATTGATAGCGGTAATACGGCAGTGCTGGGCGGCTTGATGCAAGATGAAGTTGTGCGTAATACTGATAAAGTGCCAGGCTTATCGGATGTTCCAGTTATCGGTAAAGTATTTACTGGTAAAAATGATGCTAATCAAAAAACTGAGTTAGTGATTTTTCTACGTCCAACCGTGATTTCAAACGCCAGCCTAGAAAGCGATGAGCTACAAGCTTACAAACAGTATTTACCAGCACAACAATTACAAAATGTGCTGGAAGACGCGAATTGATTCGTGAGTTTATCGCCAGATGAGTCTTTTAATTAAAGCGCTGGATAAGGCCGAGAATGATAAGGGTGAGCATTCTAATACTAAAAAGCAGGCCGAAAAAAGCAAGACTAAAGGTCTGGCAGGTGAAGACTTAGAGCTGTCGCTTAGCCCTACAAATAACACCGTTGCACAGCCTAGTGTTGCAGGCAAACCTAGCACTAGCGCGGATGAACAGAACAGTAGCGCTTTAGCACCCTCACTTGTTTCCTCCACTTCACCAGCTTCTTCTGCCTCACCCAAAAATGCAGCCAATGTATTTTCTGCAAAAAGTGTTGGAGTAAGCAAACAAAATACAAGCCTAGCTTTGATAGCAAGCACAGGCTTGTTGGTTTTGCTGTCGATGGGGCTTTATTTTTACCAGTTTGTCGATAACACGCCCGATGTGGTGATTCCACCACGGCCTTTAGAAATGGCACAGGGACAGCCGTTGCCGCCGCCCGAAAACACTACAGCCTTGCCAGTACAAACAACAGTTGTGCAAGTAGCAGAAACGGTCGCGCCGCAAGCATTTGTACCCGACAATGAAGCGCCGCCCGCTGAAATGCAAGAAACGCTGTTTAAACAAATGGCCAAGAAGCCTGTAGTGAGTGAAAAATCAACGTTTACTGCAAATGAAGAAGTTGTTGTTGCTGAAAATGAGGCAGTAGTTGATGAGACGGCTGTCGTTACCAGTAGCAACAAAAAACGCGGCAAATCAAAAAAATTACAATTTGGTGAGTCAATCGCATCGCCAAGCGCGTCTATAAATGTGAGTAAAACCAAATCAGAAGCCGCAGCCGTAAACCCCGTTTTAATGAGCGCTTACGAGGCTTACAACGCAGGTGATGATGTGAGCGCACAAAAGCTCTACAAACAAGTGTTGCAGCGCGATGTGCGTAATGTGGATGCGCTATTGGGTTTGGGCGCGATTGCATCACGACAAGGCCGCGTGGCCGATGCGAATGGTTGGTTCGGCAGAGTGCTGGAGGTTGACCCGCGAAACGGCATGGCGCAAGCGGCTTTGCTAGATAGCAACTTACAATCAAATCAACCACAAGGTAATGAGGTCAATAATGAAAGTCGCATTAAAAATATGCTGGCCAAACATCCTGATGACGCTAATTTACATGTGGCATTAGGCAATTTATATGCCGAGCAAAATCAATGGCCAGCCGCGCAGCAGGCTTATTTTGATGCCTATAGTTTGAATGGCAGCGCAGATAATGCCTTTAATCTAGCAGTGAGTTTAGACCAAATGGGCAAACCGAAATTGGCTTTACCTTATTACCAACGCGCGCTAGAGCAAGTAACTGGCACCAGTGGTATAGACAAAGCCGCGCTTGAAGCGCGTATTGCAGCGATTCAGTAAACAATAACAAGCGAAAAAATTTAAATAATGGCAGTACTTTAATAATGGCAGAACAGCGACGTAAATTACGCTTAGGCGAACTCATGATACAGCAAGGCCTGATTAGTCAGGATCAGCTGCGCATTGCGTTAATCGAGCAAGAGCAAAATGATATTCCGCTAGGCCGTCAGCTGGTGCGCTTGGGCTTTGTAAGTGAAACCATGGTGCGCGATTTAGTCGCGCACACCATTGGCCAAGAAAGTATCGATTTAACCACCGTGGTGGCGGATGCGGATGCCTTAAGCATGGTGCCAGAAGATTTTTCGCGGCGCTACCACTTGTTGCCCGTTGCCTATGAAGATGCTACCAAAACCATGGTGGTAGCGATGGCGGATATGTTTAATGTGGTGGCACTAGATCAGCTGCGCGCCATGCTGGGCGGGCAGATACAGCTTAAACCTGTATTAGCGGCCGATGCGCAGTTAGAGGAACATATCGACCAATTTTATGGTTATGAGCTCTCTGTTGATGGCATTTTACGCGAGATTGAAACAGGTGAAATTGATTATCAAAGCCTAACAGCCGATGGTGATGAGTACACGCAGCCCGTGGTGCGACTGGTAGGTGCATTGTTGATGGATGCGGTAAAACGTGGTGCATCAGATATTCACTTTGAACCAGAATATGCATTTTTACGTATTCGCTACCGCATCGATGGTGTGTTGCAGCAAGTACGTAGCCTGCACAAAAGTTATTGGCCTGGGGTTGCGGTGCGATTAAAAGTAATTAGCGGCATGGATATTGCCGAAACGCGTTCTCCACAAGATGGTCGCCTAAACATGAATTTATGCGGCCGCCCGATTGATTTCAGGGTGTCTGCACACCCCACAATTCATGGCGAAAATATCGTATTGCGCGTGCTGGATCGTGAAAGATCGATTATCCCGCTAGAGCGCATGGGGCTTCGCACCAGTACCTTAGAGCAGCTCAAGCTGATGATGACGAGGCCAGAGGGCATATTGGTGGTGACTGGCCCTACAGGTAGTGGTAAAACCACTACGCTATATTCCTTGTTATCGCATCAAAATACCGAGGCAGTCAATATCATGACCTTGGAAGACCCAGTGGAGTATCCCGTCACAATGATGCGGCAAACTTCGGTGGCAGAAGTGAATAAAGTGGATTTTGCCAACGGCATACGCTCGATTATGCGGCAAGACCCCGACATTATTTTGGTGGGCGAGGTGCGAGATGCCGATACCGCCACCATGGCTTTCCGCGCCGCCATGACGGGGCATCAGGTATTTACTACACTGCACACCAATTCTGCCTTGGGTGCTTTTCCTAGGTTAATCGATATTGGCATTTCGCCCGATATTATGGCGGGTAATATTATCGGCGTGGTGGCACAGCGCTTGGTGCGCGTGCTTTGCCCGCATTGTAAAGAGCCAGCCAAACCGAGTGATGACGAACGCAAAATATTGGGAGTTAAGCGTAACGAGGCGATACAAATATTTAGGCACAAAGGTTGCAAACGCTGCAATCAAAATGGCTATCGTGGCCGCATGGCAATAATGGAACTACTGCGTATTGATTCTGACATGGATTCACTCATTGCGCGACGTGCACATTTCGATGTGCTACGCAATATGGCGCTTGAAAAAGGTTTTAACACCTTAGCCGACGACGGTGTGCGACGTATTTTAGAAGGCTATACCAGTATAGAAGAAGTGATGCGCGTGATTGATCTCACCTCACGCATCGCTCATTAAATTAAGTCAAGAGGCAAATTTAAGCCGTGGCAACCTATAATTACAGGGCAATCGACCAAACTGGTCGCCATGCGCAGGGGCAGATAGATGCGCTTAACGAGGCAGATTTAGAAATTCGCCTTGAGCGCATGGGTTTAGACTTAATTACCTTTAAATCGACTGAAAAATCCACAAAAGCATTCTCACAAAACAAGGTGAGCAATCGTGATTTAGTCATGTTTTGTTTTCAGCTAGAGCAGCTTACCAGCGCGGGCGTACCAATTTTGGATGGCTTAAATGATTTGCGTGAAAGCACCGCGAACCTGTATTTTCAAAAGGTGTTGGGCGCATTGGCGGGTGAGGTAGAAGGCGGAAAAATGCTTTCGCAGGCCATGGCGGAACATCCAGATGTATTTGACGAAGTATTTGTGAATTTGGTGGCAGCGGGTGAGCAAACAGGGCGGCTGCCAACCGTGTTTGAAAATTTAAGTGAAACCTTAAAATGGCAAGATGAGTTAATGTCACAAACAAAGCGGCTATTGGCTTATCCGCTGTTTGTGTTTGTGGTGGTGATGGCAGCAGTGACTTTTTTAATGATTTACTTAGTGCCAGAAATGGTGAAATTTTTAAATAGTTTAGGCCAAGAGCTGCCTTTAAACACTAGAATTTTAATATTCATCTCAAATGCGTTTGTAAAATATTGGTGGCTAATTTTGGCGCTGCCAGTGGTTGTGGTGGCAGGGGTGGCAGGCTATATCAGGCAAAGCCCAGAGGCGCGTTATCGTTTCGATTACCTTAAGCTTAAGCTGCCATTAACGGGTGATATATTGCATAAAATTATTATGGCACGCTTTGCGCGATATTTTGCGCTCATGTACCAAACGGGCATCCCTATTTTAGATGCGATTAAAACCTGTGAAAAAATCGTCGGTAACCGCGTCATTGCAGATGCACTTAGCCGTGCCCATGCCCAGATTAACGCGGGCGATAGCATGAGTGAAAGCTTTCATAACGCGGGCTTGTTTCCGCCTTTAGTGGTGCGTATGATTAAAGTGGGCGAGAACACAGGCGCGCTGGATAAATCGTTGCTTAACGTGAGCTATTTTTACGATAGAGACGTGAATGAAATGATGCAAAAAATGCTTAAATTGTTAGAACCAGCGCTGACTGTGGTTTTGGGGCTAATTTTGGCGTTTATTATGATGTCGGTATTAGGCCCAGTATATGATTCGTTTGGTAAAATGAAGCTCTGATTATGTTGAAAACTAATGTTCAGCAATCCTAAAAAATTAATTTTGTGTGCCACCAACCAAAGCTTAACCGCTGGCTTGTGGTATGGCACTAAATTGCAAAGTTATGCAGTTTTCAGTAATTCAGATCAAGACTACACGGCATTTGGTGAGTTTTTAGCTCAACACAGTGGCACCAACATTTACTTAATTGTCGATGTGATAGAAGAAGATTACAAGCTAGAAAGCCTACCGCATACCACTGGCGGGGCGCGGCGCGAAATTGTCGATCGCAAACTCAATCAATTTAATCGTAATAGCGTGTATCGCGCTGCACACTTTATTAATCGCAGTACCGATAAACGTAGAGACGATAACTTTCTGTTTGTCGCACTCAATAATGCCGATTTTTTACAAGGCTGGATGAACGTAATTCAGGCTAACCATGCACCTTTGGTAGGCGTATATTTGCTGTCTATGTTAAGCCAAGCGGTGGTGCGCCAAATGAAGCTAATGGACCCACACATATTGCTGTGTGAGCGCTTATCTTCTGGCTTAAGGCAAACTTATTTGCATAATGGGCGCCTGCGTATGAGCCGTCTGGCACCAATGAAAGATGTCAAGCCTAATCAACTTGCGTATTTTTATTTGGTAGAAATCGAAAAAACGCGGATGTATTTAATTAGCCAGCGTTTGATTACAAATGCAACACCCATTCAATTGGTTATGGCATCGATGGATAACTCGCATGCAGAAATTGCAAAAGGCATTAGCCAAGAACAAGGCTTGGAGTGCAAGGTGGTCGATATTTTGGCCTATGCCAAAAATAATAATATCAGCCCAGACTTAGTTAAAACACACCCAGAATTCTTGCACATGCAGTTATTAGCAAATGGCAACGTACCAGATAACCTAGCGCCGTTAACGTTTAGTAGGATTCACAACCTAAATAATGTTCGCCGTAAAATAAACATAGCAACCGCCTGTGTGGCAACAACAGGTGTAATTTTGGCTGCCTATTACGCATGGCAAGGCTCGCAACAAAAAGATCAGTTGCAATTTATTAGCGCACAAACTCGGTCGCAACAGCAGCAATACGAGGAGGTCGCAAAAAATTTCCCTACAACGCCTATTCCTAGTACTGAGTTAAAAATCGCTGCCGAATTAGCGCAAACCATTAAAAGTAATAGCCAATCGCCGCGCCAACTTATGCAAGTGTTGAGCGGTGCTTTTGAGGCTTCACCAGAGATTGAATTAACTAGAATTCGCTGGGTGCAAACTAATGATAGAGCGCTTAAAGACGATGCTGGCGGCACAAATAATGCACAAAGCCAAAATAATCAGCCAGTAACAGTGGCTAATAATGATCCTAGTAAACTCGTGCAAGTGGGCTTTATCAATGCAGAAATTAAAGGCTTTACGGGCGATTATCGCGCAGCTTTAAATAGCGTTAATAAATTTGTCACACACTTGCGTGAAAATAATTCGGTGGAAAATGTACTGATATTGCAAGAGCCTGTCAATGTAAGCTCGCTCGCCAATTTGCAAGGCAGCACCACCGATGAAAGCGCCACGACAGAGCGCCCGCCTGCAATATTTAAACTAAAATTAATATTAAAGGCAACTAATATGGGGGCACCGATATGAGTTTAACCCCGCAAGATTGGCGCAAATTACGCTACCCGATAATCGGCCTAGGAGCCGCTCTGGTACTAGTTGGGCTATTAGTCAGCTTTGCAGATCAATATCGCATAAAAAATGAAACAGCCTTGCAAACGCAGCAAAATCTACTGAATCAGGCACGCCAAAAACTTCAATCTTCTGGCTTAGAAAAAGACACGATTATTCAATATCTGCCAGCCTATAACGAATTATTGGCAAGTGGTTTTATAGGCGAAGAGCGGCGCATTGAATGGATAGAAACTTTGCGCCAAATTCATGCGCAACATAAATTGTTTAGCATTGACTACAGTATTGGCCTGCAAGAAAGCTACAAGCCCAGTTTTTTGCCTAACTTAGGCAGCTTTAGGTTGAATCGTTCTGTAATGAGCCTAAAGTTAGATATGCTGCACGAGGGCGATTTATTGGCTTTATTAGATGGCCTGCACGAGCAAAGCACCCCGTTTATTGTACGCGATTGCGAAATAAAACGCCCCATTGGCGCGATGGTCAATACAAAAAACGTAGTGGCAAACATGCAAGCTAATTGCGAAATAGATTGGCTAACGTTGCGTGATCCACAACTTTCTAATGCAACATCGGCGGGGGCATTATGATGAAATTTATTATTTTATTGTTTATATTTTTTAGCCAGCTAGTTTTTGGCCAATTGGCATTAGCGGCTGAGCCAATTGGCCGCTTGTTTACCTCACCCGCAGAGCGTAGCAACCTAGATTACCTAAGGCAAACTAAGAAAAAATTAATCGCACCAGTAACAATTGATGCAGCAGCAGAAACCGTAGAGGCCCCAGAAGCAGCGCCAATAGTGCTACCTGATGCGGTTAATTTGCAAGGCTATGTAAAACGCAACGATGGCAAACAAGGTACTGTGTGGGTGAACAACCAAGCCCTGCAAGAAAACTCGGGCAATAAAGAGGTGCAGGTAGGCAGATTGTCAGAAGGTAGCAATCGTGTACCGATTAAGCTATCCGCCAACGGCAGAAGAATAAACTTAAAAGCAGGCCAAGTTTACGACCCTGAAAACAATCGTGTTCGCGAAGCTGGCAACCACGGCGCACAAGGCCAGAGTGAGACAATGGACGGCACGATTAGTGATTAAATTTAAGTGGTATGCAAAAGTCAATTACTAAGCAAAAAGGAGCAGTTGTCATCTTAATGGCCTTTATCATCGGGCTAGGTGTGCTTGCATATTTGCTACATGCTTTTGACCCAGCAAGACTAAGGCTAGAACAAGATAAAAAAACTATGCAAACACTAAATGAGGCCAAACAGGCTTTGATTGCTTGGTCAGTGAGCCATCAATATACCCCTGGGCAAATGCCTTGGCCAGATAGACACCTAGACCCTTTAATATATGATGGTAGTAGTGATTGCGTGACTACACCTTTTCAGTACAGTTATCTACTGGGACAACTTCCTAGTCAGCCCGATACTAGCCCATGCTTAGACCCAAATAATGGATTAAATGTGTATTTGGGTTTGAGTACTTACCCAAGTTTAGGGCAAGAGTTTCGCGATGCGCAAGGCAATCGACTTTGGTATGCAGTCTCAAGGAATTTGGTTCGTGATCATGCAACATCAACAAACCCAGTAATTAATCCAAATATTATCAATGCGCCAACATATCAGTGGTTGCAAGTATTAGATAGAAATGGAAATTTAGTTTCAGATCGTGTAGCAGTAGTAATCTTAGCTCCAGGCGAAGCACTAGATGGGCAGAATCGGGCAGGAGCTGCTGATGCAAGCCAGTTTCTAGATCGCTTTCAAATAGGTGCGGCAGTATTTAATAATCGGGGTTATGCTACAGATGACGAAGATTTTGTAATGGG
>JANLWF010000019.1:0-3591 GCA_031364385.1 Methylotenera sp. | reverse complement strand
CACCACTAACAACCTCGCTTTTATACGTTATCCGAACGTATCACGGTTAAAACAGATCATGCAGCGCCTTTAATTGGTATAACCTTCGCACCCGCCTTAAGCTCGTCTAAATAATCCGCCCATTGCTGCATCATGGCTTTGCGTTGCGTTAAATAAAGTGCGTGGTTATAGGCTGCGCTCACTTCGTTGCGCTCGCTATGCGCTAATTGCAATTCAATATGCTGGTGGTCAAAGCCTTGCTCATGCAAGGCCGTGGACGCAATCCCTCTAAAGCCGTGGCCTGTCATTGTGCCTTTATAGCCCATGCGCTCTAAGGCTTTTAAAATGGTGTTGTTGCTCATGGTTTTATAGTGATTGTTTAAATGCGGGAATAAGTAATCAGTATCGCCAGTGATATTTTTTAGAGTTTCTAACAACTCGATTGACTGTGTTGCTAGTGGCACAATATGCGGGGTGTTCATTTTCATGCGTTCGGCGGGTATGCGCCACTCGTTTGCGCTTAAATTAAACTCGCCCCATTTAGCTTGTATCAGCTCGCTAGTGCGTACAAACGTATAAGCCATCAGCTTAATGGCTATGCGTGTAATCGCTCTTGTTTCGCTGGTATCTATGGCACGTAATAAAGCGGGTAGCTCTTTAATATTTACCCTGGCATGATTTGTGGCTTTGCGGGGTTGAATAATATCACTAGGCATAAAATCTATGGCAGGGTTGCGGCTTACGCGATTAATCGCCCGTGTGTCATTGGCCATTGCATAGCGAAACACTTGTGAGATTGTATTTTTAGAACGCTTGGCTAAATCTAACGCACCACGCGCACTAATCGCCCGCATAATATCTGCAATGTGCATCGCATCAATACTAGTCATTGGCATATTGCCTATGGCGGGGTAAATGTCTTTTTCTAGCCTGCGCTGCGTACTAGCCACATGAAAAGGGCTTTTGTCATTTTGCCAATGCAATAACCAGCGTTTAGCCCAAAACTCAAACGTGTTGGATTTATCTAACTTGCTTTGGGCTAATGCCTCTTTTTTTGCGCTGGTAGGGTTAATGTTATTTGCAAGCTGTTTACGGGCTTCATCACGTTTAACCCTTGCATCAGCCAGCGATACATCAGGATAAACCCCAAAGCTTAACTTTTGCTCTTTACCATCTATACGATATTTAAGCCGCCATAACTTGCCACCAGCGGACGTAACAAATAAATACAATCCACCAGCATCGCCCAGTTTATAAGCTTTATCAGCTGGTTTAGCCGTTTTAACAGTTGCATCAGTCAAAGCCATTGTTTACGCCCCTATCATCATTTGGGGGCTTGGCAGTTTGGGGCTTTTCTAAATGCCCCTAACTATGCCCCCAATAAGTTTGGATTACATAAGACGATATTAGACGCTATAAAACAAAAATGCAATAAAAAACCAGCACTTAGGCTGGTTTTTGTACTGCTTAGGATGCCCTAAAACATGATGTTGGCGGAGTGGACGGGACTCGAACCCGCGACCCCCGGCGTGACAGGCCGGTATTCTAACCAACTGAACTACCACTCCAGTTTGTTACTTTCTTAAGCCACGTCGATTCGGCTTAAAATTACTGCTCATTTTCATGTTGCTCAAAATGAAAGAGCGCTAAAAAATCTAGCACTCTTAAATATATTTTGAGGCAGCATATGTTTGTTATTGGTGGGTGCTAACGGGGTCGAACCGCTGACATTCGCCTTGTAAGGGCGACGCTCTACCAACTGAGCTAAGCACCCCGCAAGCTTTATCACCTAACAAAAAAACATGATAAAGCCCTAAAACGTTTACTTAATAACTAGTTAATTGCTTAACCAGTAAAGTCCGCTAGTTTACAGCATCTTTAAGCGCTTTACCAGCTCTAAACTTAGGAGAATTTGCAGCTTTGATTGCAATTGTTGCGCCAGTACGAGGATTACGGCCATTTCGCGCTGCGCGCTTACCTACATAAAACGAACCAAAACCAATTAACGTAACTAAGTCACCATTTTTTAATGCTTTAGTAATTGCGGCAGTTGTTGCGTCTAGAGTGCGACCTGCTGCTGCTTTTGAAATCTTGGCTGATTTTGCAATTTGATCAATTAATTCTGATTTGTTCACGAGTAATCCCCTCTAATGTTATTAACTAAAATAACAGGCGTATCCTGTTATGACTTTATAGCAAGCTACAAGAGCCTCTGTCAAGGCGTTGCGGCTTAATTTTATGCAATAAATGTAAATTAAGTATAATAAGCGCGTAAAATTAATGGGTAACTGGTACTTTCTCATCAACCACTGCGTCAGCTACTGCTGCAACAACTTCCAGTGGTTTTTCTTCTAGCGGCTGCGGCATTCTTTCTAAAGCAAGTTCCAACACCTGATCTATCCATTTAACTGGGTGGATTTGTAAGTGATTTTTAATATTTTCAGGAATATCTACCAGGTCTTTTACGTTGGCTTCTGGAATTAACACTGTTTTAATGCCCCCACGATGCGCTGCTAACAATTTCTCTTTCAGGCCACCTATCGGCAAAACTTCACCTCTAAGCGTGATCTCGCCCGTCATTGCCACATCTGCGCGCGCAGGAATGCCTGTTAGCACCGAAACTAAGGCCGTAGTTAGGCCTATGCCTGCACTTGGGCCATCCTTCGGTGTAGCGCCTTCTGGCAAGTGAATGTGGATGTCTTTTTTCTCGTAGAAATCTTCTGCAATGCCTAAACGTGCAGCACGGCTACGCACCACGCTCATAGCGGCTTGCACCGATTCCTGCATCACATCGCCAATCTTGCCTGTTGTAATTGTTTTACCCTTGCCTGCCAACAAAACCGCTTCAATAGTGAGCAGCTCGCCACCGACAGAAGTCCAAGCCAAGCCAGTGACTTGACCCACTTGATTTTCTTTAGCAGCTACACCGTAATCGAAACGATATACACCAAGGTATTTCTCTAAATTTTTAGAACTAACATTGATTTTTTTAACTGGCTTCTCAATGCTAGGCTCATTTGCTAGTCGCTCTTTTTTGGCACCAGATTTGGCATTAGTCAAATTAAGCAATAACTCTTTCACAACTTTGCGACAAATTTTTGCAACCTCTTGCTCTAAGCGACGCACCCCAGCTTCGCGCGTGTAATAGCGCACAATGTCGCGAATCACCGATTCCGAAATGTTAATCTCTGCTGGTTTAAGGCCATGCGTTTTAAGCTGCTTAGGCAGCAAATACTTCATGGCGATGTTAATCTTTTCATCTTCGGTGTAGCCAGCCAGTCGAATAATTTCCATTCTATCTAGCAATGGAGCGGGAATATTCATGGTGTTAGCTGTGGCCACAAACATCACATCAGATAAATCGTATTCGACCTCGATATAGTGGTCGGCAAAGGTATGATTCTGTTCAGGATCAAGCACTTCCAACAAAGCAGATGACGGGTCGCCGCGCATGTCTTGACCCATTTTGTCCACTTCATCCAGCAAGAATAATGGGTTTTTAACCGCCACTTTAGTCATGCTCTGCATGACTTTGCCAGGCATAGAGCCAATATAGGTGCGTCTGTGGCCGCGAATTTCTGCCTCATCTCGTACGCCACCCAAAGCCATACG
>JANLWF010000142.1:0-5880 GCA_031364385.1 Methylotenera sp. | reverse complement strand
AGTCTTGCGTCGCATCGAAACCTTCTAACGCGGGGTTGTCCAAGTTAAGCTGATCGCCAAGAATTAGAATTAAATTACGCACTGGTTTTTGCCTTTTTTCTGCAGTCATCTGAGCAATATTTTACCGCATCCCAATTTTTTGCCCACGCTTTACGCCAAGTCATGTCGCGCCCACACAACACACAGGGCTTGCTAGGTAAGCTTGATTTATTGCCTTTAAATGTGGTGTTGAAGTTTAATTGGTAAGTCATACAAAGAGTGACTATTTTTGTAGAATGCAGTTCAATGCTAATTGTGCGGCCACGAAGCCAAATGTGGCGGTGATGCTCACGCTAGAGCCATATCCAGCGCAATTTAAACCTGTAATTGCATTATTATCAGCATCGCCAGTGACTGCATGGTTATTGGCCTGCATGGCAGAAGAATTATTATTTGGTTCAATTGTTTGCTCATCTGAATACACGCAGACAATACCAAATTTAGCCGATTTTTTAGTGTTAGAAGCTTTAGGAAAATCATAATCGCGGCGTAATTGGTTGCGTACTTTGGCCAGTAATTTATCACCCGCCACAGCGCATAAATCAGCGGTTTTGATACGTGTTGGGTCTAGCCGACCACCTGCAGCACCTGCCATAATAAGTGGCGTTTTGGCACTTTTACAAAATTCTGCCAGCGCAATTTTAGCTTTGGCATCATCAATGCAATCTACAATGACATCACATTGAAAATTGAGTAATTTGGCCACATTTTCTGGCGTAATAAAATCTTCAATTTCATGCACTGCACAATTTGGGTTAATACTCAAAATGCGCTCGCACATGGCCGAAACTTTGGCCTGACCAAACGCACCATCCAGCGCATGAATTTGTCGATTCACGTTGGATTCTGCAATGTTATCAAGATCGATTAAAGTTATACTGCCAATCGCGCTACGCGCCAAAGCCTCCACCGCCCAAGAGCCAACGCCGCCGATACCAATGACCACCACATGCGCGGCTTGCAGCTTGGCTAACCCAGCCTGACCGTATAATCGGCTCACGCCGCCAAAGCGACGTTCCATGTCAACCCCCTCTCCCGCGGGCGGGAGAGGGTTGGGGAGAGGAATTGCCATTTTAGTCATAGCTTAAACTGGATTCTTCACTTCACTCAGAATGACGGATTTTCACGTTTCTAAAACCACAAACGCCACCGCCAGGTTCTTCTCATCACTAATACTAATGTGGGTTTTAGTGATATTTTTGCTATTTAGAAACCTTTGTAATTCTGGGTTCAAAAGCAATATCGGCTTACCCAAATCATCATGCGAAACGGCGATATTTTGAAACGTCGCAGGTGTGCGTAAACCCGTGCCAAGCGCCTTAGAAAACGCCTCTTTTGCCGCAAAGCGTTTGGCTAAAAAGCGTGGCTTGATGTTAGACTCTTGATAACTCGTATACTCACTTTCGGCCAAAATACGTTTGGCGAAATCGTCACCAAATTGGGCGATGGAAGCCTCAATACGTGCGACCTCTACGATGTCTGTACCAATGCCGAAAATCATTTGGGCGTGAAAAGTGAAACGTGAAAGATGAAACAATTAATCATGCGCCAGCAGCTTCTTTCATCAACGCTTTCATCTCGCGCACTGCCTCGTCCCAACCCACAAAAATCGCGTGTGCGACTATAGCATGGCCGATATTCAGCTCTTCCAAGCCCACAATCTCCGCGATTTCGTGCACGTTGTGATAATGCAAACCGTGACCTGCGTTTACCACCAAACCCAATTTTAACGCATGCGTCACCGATTGCTTAATGCGAGTCAATTCTTTAGCCTTTGCGGCATCATCTTCAGCATCAGCAAATGTGCCTGTATGCAGCTCGATAACAGGCGCACCAGATTTTTTAGCCGCGTCAATTTGCTTAATATCTGGGCCAATAAATAGTGAAACTCGGATATTGTGTGCAGCCAATTTTTTGCACGCAGCCTGCACTTTATCAAAATGCATTACCACATCCAAACCGCCTTCGGTAGTGCGCTCTTCGCGTCGCTCAGGCACTAGGCATACATCTTGCGGCTTGACTTGGCAAGCAATCGCGATCATCTCATCGGTCACTGCGACCTCTAAATTCATTTTGGTTTGCAGCAATGGACGCAGCGCGAAGATATCTGCGTCTTGCATGTGGCGGCGGTCTTCACGCAAATGCAGCGTAATGCTATCCGCGCCCGCCTGCTCCGCTCGCAGCGCAGCTTGCACCACGCTGGGGTACTTAGTGCCACGCGCTTGGCGGATGGTTGCGACGTGATCGATGTTGACACCTAGTTTAATCATTCTTACAACCCTTGTAAATCTATCAATAATTGTCTTGTGTGAAGCGGCTTATCGCCTAAATAATGCGCCAATAAATAGCGCATGAGTTGCTTGCTTTGGTTCTGCGTTGCGCTGTCAGCATAATCGTTACGCGCCATATCCAGTATGGTTTTACCACTTAATTGTATGCCATTTTTCTGCATACCAATATTACTGCCTTTTAGCTCGCAAGCACCAAACTCTGCCTCGTAACGGTAAGTTTTATCTGCTTCAATAGCCACATCATTTTCATCTTGCAGCAAAGGCACGGCGTAGCCCATTTCTTGCAGAAGTTTTAACTCAAAACGTCTTAGTGTAGTGGCTAAATCCGCGCCATTTGATAAGGTCTGCAGGGCGTTTGCATAATATTCAAATAAGCTTTCATGCGCGTCTTCTCTTGGCAAAAGTCTTAATAACAACTCATTCATGTAAAAGCCGCACATCAGTGCTTCGCCTTTAATCAGCGTTAGGCCTGCGTTCCAATCTAAGCTATGCAAGGTTTTAAGCTCGTTTTTGCCCGACCACGCACCCGACAGTATTTGAAAGGATTGCAACATACCACGCATAGCAGAATGCGGCCTGCGCGCGCCTTTTGCGACGGCGGCAATGCGCCCAAATTGCTGGCTAAAAAGCTCGACGACTAAACTGGTTTCTTTAAACGGATAGGTGTGCAGCACATACACAGCTTGGCCTGTCTGCTTAAAAGCATCTTGACGATGAGAAGCTAGCCTAACCGCCATAATCAATCGGGCTCTGCTAAACTTTGTAAAACCTCATCTTCTGCTTTTTGAATCAAGAGTGGAACTAGCATTTTTGTTGGATCATCTACCGAAAATAAAATCATTGCGTACTTAGTTTCGTCATCATTATGTACAGGGGTGAACTTGCCAAAACCGTAGCGCGAGTTGCGTATAAGCTGCCAAGCACCTTTGGGCTCGGCGTATTCTGGCTTATCAAAGTGCTGTCTAATCTCTTCTGTAGCCACACTTTTAAGTGGATAATCGCCATTATCTGCCAATATTACCCAGCCCATTTCGCCGTTTTTACTGGTGTTTTTTAACTGATACAAATACCAATTGTCATCCTCGTAAACCAGATGAAACACATTGTTAATTGCGCCAGTTTTTTTATTTTTGGCAAAATAAACACCTTGGTCATCCAGCTCGATGGGTTTGCCGTAAATCGGCAGATTAAACACATTATTACTAAAAACGTTGCTATTAGACATTGCCAACATCCTTATTAAATCAATAGCATTAATATATCAATAGCCCAGGCTTTTTAGCGCCCTTTCATCATCGGCCCAGCCGCCTTTGACTTTAACCCAAGTTTCTAAATAAACTTTGCTGCCGAATAACTTTTCCATATCTTGACGCGCTTCGGTAGAAATTTGTTTCATTTTCTCACCATTTTTACCAATGAGCATGGGTTTTTGGCTATCTTTATCCACAATAATCGCGGCAAAAATACGGCGTAAGTTTTTCACAGTTTCAAATTTTTCAATTTCAACCGTGACCGAATACGGAATTTCGTCACCCAGCAAGCGGAATATTTTCTCGCGAATCAACTCGGCGGCTAGAAAGCGTTCGTTTTTATCGGTGAGTTCATCTTCACCATAAATCGCAGCTTGCTCAGGTAGATACTTGCGTGTGGCTGCTAACAGTTCATCCAAATGTAAGCTTTTCTTTGCACTAACGGGGATGATGCCAACAAAATCATGCAGCAGATCAAAATCTTGAATCAGCGGCAACAGGTTACCTTTGTCGCCCATTAAATCAGATTTATTCACCACCAAAAATACGGGCTTATCTTTAGGCAACAAGCTTAATACCTTTTTGTCAGCATCACCAAGTTTCATCGGCTCAATCACAAACAACACCACATCAACTTCCGTCAACACTTGGGTAACGGTTTTATTGAGCCCTTTGTTGAGCGCATTAAGATGTTTTTGCTGAAAACCTGGTGTATCTACAAAGATAAACTGCGTATCCGCAGTAGTGTGAATGCCAAGCAAACGATGGCGCGTTGTTTGCGCTTTGCGTGAAGTAATGGCTAACTTCATGCCCAAAATATGGTTGAGCAGTGTTGATTTACCTACGTTTGGGCGACCCACAATGGCGACTGTGCCACATCTAAACGCTTCAACATTTTCACTCATATTTTCACTTGGTTTTTTGGTCATTATTTGATGGCTTCCAGTGCCAATTGTGCAGCCTGTTGTTCGGCGATACGACGGCTAGTGCCTTCACCAACGGTTGTAATATGCAGTTTTTCAATCACGCATTCCATTTTGAAGGTTTGCGCGTGCGCTTCACCCTCTATTGAGACCACCTTGTAATCAGGCAATTCAATTTTTTTGCCTTGCAAGTACTCTTGTAACTGAGATTTTGCATCTTTATCAATGATTTTTGGGTCGATAATAGCCAGCTTTTCTGCAAATAGTTTCAGTACCAAGGCTTCAGCCACATGATAACCGCCATCCACGTACACCGCGCCGATAATGGCTTCCAGAGCATCTGCTAAAATTGAGGGTCTTCTCCAGCCTGCACTTTTAAGCTCGCCTTCCCCCAGTTTTAGCGCATCACCAATATTTAAACTAAACGCAATTTCTGAGAGCGTCGATTCTTTAACCAAAGCTGCACGCAAGCGACTTAAATCACCTTCTGCCAGCCTAGGAAAACGCTGATATAACTGATGCGCGATAATAAAATTAAGCGCGCCATCTCCCAAAAACTCTAGCCGCTCGTTATTATTGCCGCTAAAGCTGCGATGCGTGAGTGCCTGCGTAAGCAAGGCTGGATCGTTAAATGGATAGTCAATGTGTTTGACTAGACTAGCTAGGGACATATTACCTGTTGCTTATTTTGCGCTAGTGGCATTAAAGTCTAGCAGCACACTAGCATTGGCCACAATTGGAATAGTGACTTGGTATGCAGCTGTGACTACGTTGCCAGTTTCGGTTTTTTCTATGATTAGATCCGAGCCTTTTATCACAGTGATATAGCTCGTTGAGGCCGACTTATCAAAAGCGCTAGCAATTTCTTTTTTGCTCATAGTGGCAAATGCAGCATCCTTTGCAACGTAATTAATGGCATTTTTTACGCTAAAAAACTCAATGTAAGCTGGCACAACCTTCATGCCAATAATTGCTAAAAAAATAACGGCTGCAATGACCAGCACCAAACCAATAAACGTCATGCCCGATTGCTTAGAATTTATTGCTTTTTGCATTTTTTCGCTCCTAATTGTTGCATCACTTACAGTTAAATTATTTGATTGCATTGCCAATTCTGCCAAATTGATCAAAATTCATCCAGATAAAAAATGCTTTCCCAACCAAATTATGCTCGGGCACAAAGCCCCATACACGGCTATCAGCGCTGTTGTCACGATTATCGCCCATCGCAAAGTAATGCCCATCAGGTACGGTAATCGTCTCACCCTCTTGTAGTTTAGCACCAGGCGCATCTGTATTGTATTGATTTGGAATATCATGAATCAAAATGTCGTGCTGTACATCGCCCAATTGCTCTAATGAGCGGCGTGCGCTAAT
>JANLWF010000137.1:0-9451 GCA_031364385.1 Methylotenera sp. | reverse complement strand
ATTTAGCGTGTGAAGCTTGCAGTGAAATTTCACCCATATTAGGCGTAAATTTAACCGCGTTGGAAATTAAATTATCTAGCACCACACGCAGTTTTTCCACATCAATAATTAAATTTACATCCTCAACTATTTGATTAATTTTAATATTTTTCTGCTCTATGCTTAAGGCGTAGTCCCTAAATATTTTATTGATTAAATTAATGAGACTAAATTCTGTAGGTTTAAGTTTCGAGGCATAGAATTCCGCCTCGATATATTTAAGCAGATTTTCTATCATGGCTTGTAATCGCAAACTGTTCTCGCGCAAGATACGCGTAATCACTGTTTGTTGCGTATTTAATTTGCCAGCAACACCATCGTTTAACAGCTCGCTGGCCTCTCTAATAGCCGTTAATGGTGTTTTAAGTTCGTGCGAAGCTTGCTGTAAAAAACGCTGTTTTTGTTGATGCAAATTTTTCAGCTCGCTACGCAACCAATTGAGCCTAGCACCTAGCAAACGCAAATCCCCAGGGCCATTTATTTCGATAACATGCTCGTAATCACCTTTGCCAAGCTGCCCAATAGCAGCATCAATGCGGCGGATTGGTCGTGCAATCATCCACGTAATCAGCCCAGCAATCACGATTGCTAAGGGGATGAGTGTAAGCGCTTGTAAAAATAACAAACGCTGCGTTTTGGCCACTTTGGCTTTAAAAATCGCTGATTCTTTATCAATTAACTGATTGTTTGTATTGGTTATTTTATAGGCTTGGCTGGTGAGGCCAGTAAACGAATCAATCATGTTTTGATTGAAGCTGATGTTTACATTGGTATTACGAATAGAGATAAATAGGTCGTTTTCTTGACTAGCAAATTTTTTTAATTCTGGTTGAAGTGGTTTGGTGATGGGCAATAGCGATAAGGTTTCTAGCGCTTTATTTAATCGATCATGCGCGTTGAGATAATTGGTAAGTAATAACGCATCGTGCAACACAAAATATTGCCTCGCGCTACGTTCCATCACGGCAAGCTCCTCTAGCAGAATGCGGCTGGCGCGCGTAGTTTCAACTGCCTGCGACATGTTAAACAAACTTTGTTTGCTAAGCTTATCAAAGTAAACATTGGCGCTAATAAACGCCGCCAGTAAAGGTAAAATGGCTAGCGCAAAGCCAATCAGCAGCAGCTTTAAAAACGATTTTGGATAAGTAATTTGCAAGATTGAATAGACCACCTATTTTGAAAAACATTTCGCATCTGATCACTATTTGATAAAGCAAAACTCTATAATACGCCTATGACCGCGCTTTCACTTATCGTTGCCTTCGCAAAAAATCGCGTGATAGGCCATAACAACACCTTACCATGGCATTTGCCAGAGGATTTAAAGCGCTTTCGTGCGCTTACCATGGGGCATCACATTATTATGGGGCGCAAAACTTATGAATCGCTTGGGCGCTTGCTGCCTGGGCGCACAACCATCATTATCACGCGCAATAAAGATTTTAAAGTAGAAGGAGCGTTAATAGCACATAGCCTAAAAACCGCTCTGGTGCTTGCCTCTGGCGATGCAGAGTCATTTATAATTGGCGGCGCGGAGTTGTATAAAGAAGGCTTAAAACTTGCCACCAAGCTTTATGTTACCGAAGTACATGGCGAGTTTGTAGGCGATGCGTTTTTTTCTGAGATTGACTTAAGCCATTGGAATTTAAGCGAAAAAAAACACCACACTGCAGCAAGTGGTCTTGAATATAGTGATTTGATTTATATTAGAAAATAGTAGCGTTACTTAAGGTTAGCATGGAAATTAAATCAAGCCAGATTTTATTTCTCCACGCAATCCACATAATAAACCGCCTTACCATCTACAATTTCTTTCACCAAACCGTGATTATCAGTTTCAAAACCTGGAAATTTCTCATTAAACTCGCGTGCAAATTTCAGGTAATTGACGATAACTTTATTAAACTTTTCACCAGGGATTAATAGCGGAATACCAGGCGGGTAGGGCGTTAGCAAAACAGCCGTCACGCGGCCTTCTAGCGCATCAATTGGCACACGGTCTATTTTTCGATGTGCCATTTTAGCAAACGCATCGGTAGGTTTCATGGCTGGAATCATGTCAGATAAGTACATCTCAGTGGTGAGTTTCGCCACATCGTTGGCTTTATAAACCGCATGAATTTTCTCGCATAAATCACGCAAGCCCACTTTTTCGTAGCGCGGCTGTTTCTGCACAAATTCTGGCAGCACTTTCCACAACGGTTGGTTCTTGTCGTAGTCATCTTTAAACTGCTGCAACGCGGCTACCATAGTGTTCCAGCGGCCTTTGGTGATGCCGATGGTGAACATGATGAAGAACGAATACAGGCCAGTTTTTTCGACAATGACGCCGTGCTCAGCCAAGTACTTGGTGACAATGGCGGCAGGGATGCCGAATTTATTCGAGAAATTACCTTTAATATCCAAGCCTGGCGTGATAATCGTCGCCTTGATGGGGTCTAGCATATTAAAACCAGGCGCTAAATTGCCAAAATCGTGCCAAGCATCGTTTGCGTGCAGCATCCACGCTTCGCGCGCTTCTAAGCCTTCCTCAGATAAATCGTCTGGCCCCCACACTTTAAACCACCAGTCAGCGCCCCATTCTTCATCCACTTTGCGCATAGCACGGCGAAAATCTAAAGCTTCCATAAGCGACTCTTCAACCAATGCAGTACCACCTGGTGCTTCCATCATGGCGGCGGCCACGTCGATACTGGCGACGATGGAATACTGCGGGCTGGTGCTGGTGTGCATCAAATACGCTTCGTTAAAAATATCGCGGTCTAGCTTATTATTTTCGGCATCTTGCACCAATATTTGGCTGGCTTGGCTTAGGCCTGCCAACAATTTGTGCGTGGATTGCGTTGAAAACACCATGCTTTCTTTGCAGCGCGGACGGCCTTCGCCGATGGCGTGATAATCACCATAAAAATCATGGAAAGTGGCGTGTGGTAGCCAAGCTTCGTCAAAATGTAGCGTGTCAATTTTGCCATCCAGCATATCTTTAATTTCCTCCACGTTATACAACACGCCGTCGTAGGTGGATTGTGTAATGGTGAGCACGCGCGGTTTGGCAGTTTTGTCGAGAATAAACGGGTTGCGATCAATTTTCTTTTGAATGTTTTCCCACTCAAATTCACTTTTAGGAATTGGCCCAATAATGCCAAAATGGTTGCGCGTAGGCATCAAAAATACGGGAATCGCGCCCGTCATAATAATCGCGTGCAATATGGATTTATGGCAGTTACGATCAACCACCACCACGTCGCCTGGCGCCACAGTTGAATTCCACACCATTTTATTGCTTGTCGATGTGCCGTTAGTCACAAAGTAAAGATGGTCGCAATTATAAATGCGCGCTGCATTACGTTCACTTGCTGCCACAGGTCCCGTGTGGTCTAGCAATTGGCCTAACTCTTCTACCGCATTACACACGTCTGCGCGCAGCATATTTTCGCCAAAGAATTGATGAAACATTTGCCCAACGGGCGATTTTAAAAATGCTACGCCGCCAGAGTGCCCAGGGCAATGCCAAGAGTAAGAGCCATCAGCTGCGTACTCGGTGAGCGCTTTAAAAAATGGCGGTGCGAGGCTATCAAGGTAAGTTCGCGCCTCTCGCAGAATATAGCGCGCCACGAATTCTGGCGTATCTTCGTACATGTGAATAAAGCCGTTCAACTCGCGCAAAATCTCGTTAGGAATGTGCCGTGAAGTACGCGTTTCACCGTGCAAAAAGATAGGGATTTCTTCGTTACGGTAGCGAATTTCATCCACAAACTTACGCAAATTTTCTAGCGCTTCTTGGTTACCTTCAACAAATTCGTTATCGTCGATAGATAAAATAAACGCCGAAGCTCGACTTTGCTGCTGCGCAAACGACGTCAAATCGCCGTAACTGGTCACGCCAAGTACTTCAACCCCTTCTGATTCAATCGCCTTTGCGAGCATGCGGATGCCTAAACCTGAAGAGTTTTCAGAGCGGAAATCTTCATCAATGATGACGACGGGGAAACGGAATTTCATTTAATACCTCAAGTCGAGAGTAGAGAGCCGAGGGCAGGGAGATGAGGATGGAAAGTTTGCTTTAACTCTCAACTCTAGGCTCTCGACTGAATTTAGATTTTTGGCAGTGTAACGCCAACTTGGCCTTGATACTTGCCACCACGATCTTTATAGCTGGTTTCGCACACATCATCAGCATCGGCCTCGAAAAACAGCACTTGCGCACAACCTTCATTTGCATAGATTTTCGCTGGTAAGGGGGTGGTATTGCTGAACTCTAGTGTCACATAACCTTCCCACTCTGGTTCAAACGGGGTGACATTTACAATAATACCGCAACGTGCATAGGTGCTTTTGCCTAAGCAAATTGTCAGTACATTGCGCGGAATTTTGAAGTATTCTACAGTACGCGCTAAAGCAAACGAGTTGGGAGGGATAATGCAGTAATCGGCATTGACCTCTACAAACGAGTTCGGGTCGAAGTTTTTTGGATCCACAATCGTGCTGTTGATGTTAGTAAATAATTTAAACTCTTTACTGCAGCGAATATCGTAACCATAACTCGACGTGCCGTAAGAAACCATGCGCTGACCTTGCTCGTTAGTTTTGACTTGGTTAGGCTCGAACGGCGAAATCATGTCGTGTTCGAGTGCCATTTGGCGTATCCATTTATCTGATTTTATGCTCATATTTTTCTATTCGTTAACTTAAAAAATAATGCCCAATGTTTAAATTGGGCATTATAAAGTGCATTGCATAATATATGATAAAAACTTCTAATTTCGTCATTCTGAGCAAAGCGAAGAATCCAGATTTTTCTCTATTGCAATGGATTCTTCGCTGCGCTCAGAATTGACGGTAGGCGGTTAAGCAAGCTCAGTGCTTATCGCCACCCAATTCAATTGAGTTACGCCAAAATTGGTCTGCACTTTCAAAAATCACTTTCGATGCTTCTGGATCGCGACTACCAGCGGGATATTGGTGTACTGGATTTTTATCCGCTGCCCAAGCCTTCACCACTGGGTCAACCAAGCGCCATTGTGCTTCAGCCTCACTAATATGCAGGTAATTAGAGTTGTCGCCCTGCATTAAGTTAAGCAGCAAAGCCTCGTAAGCATCTACCGTGTCATCTTCTGGTAAGCGGTTGGCGGCATCCAGTTGAATGGTGCGTGTTTTAATATCTAAACCTGGAATTTTCGATTGGATTTCCATTTTGATACATTCGCGCGGTTGAATGCCGATGATTAACCAGTTTTGATCCTGATTGTTGACTTGTAGCGGCGACTTTTTAAAGCGAATGGCAATGCGCGTATCGGCCTCGTGCAGGCGCTTGGCGGTGCGGATGTAAAACGGCACACCTTGCCAGCGTGGGTTGTCGATAAACAATTTCATGGCCGCATAGGTTTCCACTACGCTGTCTGGGTTGCCTAGTTCATCTAAATAACCTGGTACTTTTTCGCCATTCACCACGCCAGCGGCATATTGCGCGCGAAAAGCATGTTTGTTAAGTTCGTTAACAGGTATGGCACGAATTTGCTCTAGCAGCTTAATTTTGGCTTCGCGCAACCCTTCTGGCGTTAAATCTTTCGGCAATTCCATGGCAGTGAGCGCTAAGGTTTGTAAAATATGGCTTTGAATCATGTCGCGCAGTGCACCCGTGGTGTCATAAAACGTGGTGCGGTCGCCTACGCCCAGCATTTCGGTGTTAGTGATTTGCACATGGTCGATATATTGGTTGTTCCAAACTGGCTCTAGCATCGTGTTAGTAAAGCGCTGTAACAAAATATTTTGTAAAGCTGATTTACCTAGATAATGGTCGATGCGGTAAATTTGACTTTCTTTTAAATGCTTGGTGATGGCAGCTTGCAAATCAATGGCGCTGCGTAAATCAGTTCCAAATGGCTTTTCAATCACCACGCGGCGCCAGTACTTATCCTCTTGCGTTAAACCAACGCTGGCTAGTGATTCTACCACTGGCGCAAAATCGGTAGGTCGAACGGATAAAAAGTAAGCCAAGTTTTGTGGAAATATGTGCTCATTGCTTAAAGTGCTTTTAAGTTTAGTAAACGCATCGGCGTCATCTGGTGGATTCGCATGGTAAAAATTACGCGCAATAAAACGCTCAAACACCGCAGTGTCATAGCCTTTTTTAAATTTGGCATCCAGCATGGTTTTAATATCGGCACGCCATGCGTCTAAATCGACCAATTGACGGCCAACTGCTAAGATTTTTAGCTCTGCTGGCAAGCGGCCGATTAAGTCTAGCCGAAATAGACCTGGAAACAGTTTTACACGCGCTAAATTGCCGCTAGCGCCAAATAGCACGAGGGTGCATGGGTCGATTTTATTCATTGTGTTTTAACCTTTTAAAATAGGTATTTGCTAAATTCTACGGGCTGAGTTCCCTTCCCTTAAATGGAGAAGGCGTAAGTATTTATTTTAGTGGTGGTAGCTTAATGGCGACTTTCAGCAGCAGCATCTGTCACTATATCCAAATCGCCATAACCTAGACGACGGTGGAATAGCGCCAGCAGCAAGTTCCAGCTTTGCAGCGCCAATTCTGGATCGTAGCGATGGCCTTCATCGCGCATAAACGCGTGTTGGGCATTAAATTCGTGCCAAGTGTAGCGCGTGCCAACCTCATCTAAGCGCGCTTTAATCATATTGCGACCTTCTAGCGGCACGTGTGGGTCTTGTTTTCCCCAAATATGTAGCAGCTCGCCTTTAATTTCTCCAGCACGTTCCAGTGAGTTATCATTTTTGCCCAAACCAAGTGCTTTTTTGTGAATGTCTGTGGCGTAAAAACACACCGCTGCTAGCACTTCTGGGTTCATCGCGGCACGAAAGGCCAGATGGCCGCCTAAGCAAATGCCCATCACGCCTAACCTACCCGTGCAGTCATCACGCGATTTTAAATAGGCAAGCACTGCGCGTGCATCAGTGTCATACGCGGTCAAGTCTTTAGTGGTTTTAAGTTCATTACCACGTGCAGTGCCTGCTTCATCGTACGCTAGCACCGTGCCCAGCGGCTCAAACTCATGATAAATTTCTGGGCAAGCGACGATAAAACCATGCCCAGCCAGCATTGCAGCAGTGCGGCGAATTGGTGCTGTGACTTGAAAAATCTCAGAATACATCAAAATGGCAGGGTATTTGCCCGGTGCGAATGGGCGAAAAATATGCGCACGCATGTCGCCAGTGGGGGTATTAATGTCTACAATTTCGTTGTCTTTAATCAGCATATTTCTATCCTTTTGCGTAACCCGTTATAATAATGCATGGCGCTGTTTACGCCAATGACCTGCGCGTTAAAAAATCGCGATTTCAGCCATTTTACTTAAGAATATTGAAGCACATGCAAATCAAAAATACCCGCCCAGAGATTAGATGGCAATGTTATGAAAGCATAGAAGCTTTGCGACATGCAGTCTGCGAAGCTATTGCAAAAAGCGCTAATGAAGCGATTGCCCAACGTGGCAAGTTTTCCATCGTGCTAGCGGGCGGTAACACACCGCGCGCGATTTATAGATTATTACGCGATTTGCCTATGGACTGGGCGAAATGGCACATTTATCATGGTGATGAGCGCTGTTTGCCACCTAGCCACGAAGACCGTAATAGCTTGATGGTAGAGCAGGTGTTGACGCATTATGTGGCGATTCCTAAAAGCCAAATCCACGATATTCCCGCCGAATTAGGGCCAATTGCGGGCGCAAAAGCCTACGCGGAAACTTTAAAAAACGTGGATAGTTTTGATATGGTAATTTTAGGGCTGGGTGAAGATGGCCACACCGCATCGCTTTTTCCTAACCATGTTGTAGATAACAGCGCAGATGCTGTACCAGTATTCAACTCACCAAAACCGCCCGCAGAGCGCATCAGCCTTAGCCAAAGCCGCCTCAACAATACACGAGAAGTATTGTTTTTAGTGACAGGCGCGGGCAAGCAACAAGCGGTAGATAATTGGCGTAATGGGGTTGCCATACCTGCGAGTTTAATTGCGCCTGATGCTATGCCGAATAAGGGCGTGGACGTTTATTGTCATGAGGTCGAGCTGAATTAACTTTTTTTCTCAAGCAAATTGCCCAGCAATCTTAGCTGCTCTTTCTGAATCGCAATCAGCTCGCTCCATTGCCCTTCGCGCAGTAAATCAATCTTCTCGTGCAGCAGCATAATTTCCAGCTCTGCTTTTAAATTCACCTCGTAATCATGCTCGGCGTTCATGCGATCTTTTTCACTTTGCCTGTTTTGCGACATCAAAATAATTGGCGCTTGAATCGATGCCAACATGGATAAAAATAAATTCAACAGTATGTACGGGTATGGGTCGAACGCCTTATTGTAATTGACTAAAATAAACGAATTTAAAATCACCCAGCAAACCAAAGTAACGCCAAACAAGATAATGAACGCCCAAGAACCGCCAAATTTAGCCACTACATCGGCTGCGTGCTGGCCGAAGGTTTTAGTTTCATCATGCTCTTGTGCGGTGTTGCGCGAGATATGTTTGCGCTCGGTGATGTGTCGCGCGACTTTTTTGGTGCGCTCGTCCATGGCTTCATAGCTAGTTGCCATTAGCTTTTCAGCGGTGTGGTGTTTTTTAGCCATGTTACTTTAGCTCCCTTCTTGCTTGCGCTACTCGGCGTGCTGCTAGGTATTTATAGACCCAGAAGCGCCTGAAATATGCGCTGACCAGGTGGGGAAGTAATTACAAATAAAACAGCAATATTAAAAAACACACTTAGCCAATATACAAACTGGAATGATTTTTTAGTCGATTTATGCCGAAAAATCCTTTGTGCAAATAGCCCGCCAGGCCAGCCACCTATAAGGCTTAGCAATTGCAATGTGCTTTCAGGTGTTCTTTGTGTCCCATTCTCAGCGGCGCGTTTATCTGACCGGTATAAAATGAAAGTCAGTGAGCTACTAGCGCTATAAATGACCAATACAAACAACGGTAGAGTTTTCAAAAATACTGCTAAACACATAAGCGTTAAAAAGATTAGCGTAAAGTAAACAGGGTATGCGCTTTTGCCGATTGTCACAGGTTTTTCTTTAAAATCACCCACATAATGCACTTCAGTCGCGCTTAATCTATTTTTCGCATCTGTATTAACTTGGTAGCTCACAAGCTCATTGCCTTCAGGTCGTTTTCCACTATTTGTAATGGACTTAACATGAATAAAAACATCTTTACCACCGCCATTCGGCGTAATAAAGCCAAATCCTTGATCATCTTTCCAAGTTGTAATTTTGCCTTGGTAGCGCATACTAGGTTCAAGTGTTTTGTATCACAATATTCGGAAATTTCCCGCTATGATCTAAGCTGGCATTGGCGATTTTAATTGCCGCTTTGCGGGCTATGGCTTTGTAAATATTCGATATTTTAGAATCAGGTTCGGCAATCACGGTTGGTTTTCCGCTATCAGTT
>JANLWF010000133.1:0-1833 GCA_031364385.1 Methylotenera sp. | reverse complement strand
ATAGAGGATTGTGTGCGCTTGGTAGCTTTAATGGTGCCCTTACGTAAACCATCGCAATTGGGGCAGTTACAGTTCCACTGCGGAAAACCACCGCCTGCTGCGGCACCTAAAACGTGAATATGCATTTAATTCTACAATTCTAAATAAAACTTAATTCTACTTTAATCTATGTGTAAATCTAACTCAGCTATAAAAAAAGGCTGTTTTACAACAGCCTTTTGTTCATTAGCAAAAAGCTAATTATTTATTCATAACGTACATTGTAACTTCAAAGCCAAAACGCATTTCAGTAGCTGCTGGTGTTGTCCACATGATAATTTCCTTTTAGTTAAGTTTTTAAATTCGTTGTTGCATTTATTGTGCTTCAACGTGAGTCGAACTATGCGCTCTATTAAGAACAAGCAATACTGCAAAGATAACGAATAAGGCCTAAGTAAATTCATGATGCACTTGAAGTTACAGCTCTTTTCTATGCATAGAAAATTATTTATAAATAAAAAGGATTTATTTTCATTTTTATATTGACATGGGAAATTATCCCATTTAATATGCAGGTAACGAATAAATATGTTATTGCAAGAGAGATTTCATAATGTCTTCGCAGCGAAGACAGCGGTCACTCAGAACTTCTGCATTCCTGGGGTTGTATGGGCTTAAATTATATGATGATGCATCGGCATGAGCTGTGGTGGCCTTCCTGCTGATACACTCCTACCACGCACTTTCGAGTGCGTGGTTTTTTTTAAATCAGAATGTCATCTTTGCAAGCTTGCGACGTGCCCGCACTGAGGCTGCAAGTATTTCTAGCAATTCCGCGCTATCTTGCCAACCCAAACAAGCATCGGTAATCGATTTTCCATAGGCTAGCTCGCTGCCTGGCGTGTATTCTTGGCGGCCTTCATTAAGGTGCGATTCGATCATAGTGCCCATAATCCGCGAATCGCCAGTACTAATCTGCGCAGCAATATCACGTGCAACCTCTTTTTGTCGGGTATAGTCTTTACTGCTATTCGCATGACTGCAATCAATCATTAATAACGGTGTCAATCCTGAATCTGTAAGACTTGCACACACATTTTGTACGCAGGCGCTGTTAAAGTTGGGCGTTTTTCCTCCACGCAAAATTACATGGCAATCATCATTTCCTGTTGTGGAAAATATGGCCGAATTGCCTTCTTTGGTGAAAGATAGAAAATGATGCGGGCTAGCCGCGGTTTTAATCGCATCTATCGCCACTTGAACGCCGCCATCAGTGCCGTTTTTAAAGCCCACAGGGCAAGATAAGCCAGAAGCCAACTCTCTATGTACTTGCGATTCTGTAGTACGCGCGCCAATGGCGCCCCAACTAATCAAATCCGCTGTATATTGCGGCGTAATGGTATCTAAAAACTCCATGCCAGCGGGCATGCCAAGTTCGTTCACATCTAGCAAAAATTTTCTTGCGGTGGTTAAACCTTCATTGATGTCATAACTACCATCCAAATGCGGATCGTTAATCAAGCCTTTCCAACCCACCGTGGTGCGCGGTTTTTCAAAATACACGCGCATTACAATCAATAAATCAGCGCTCAGATTATTACGCACTTCTATCAAACGCTTTGCATACTCAAGCCCCGCTTTGGTGTCGTGTATAGAGCAAGGCCCTATGATGACTAGCAAACGGTCGTCTGCTTGGTGCAAAATGCGATGAATGGCGGCGCGTGTTTCTAATATATTTTGTGTAGATACGGCACTCTCTTTTAGGCGGCTAAGCAAAGCGATAGGCGTAATTAATGGTTTAACTTCGCGAATGCGAACGTCATCCGTAGCTAGCTTTTCGTAATGTAATTTTTC
>JANLWF010000087.1:0-11530 GCA_031364385.1 Methylotenera sp. | reverse complement strand
CATGCGGGTTATAGGTGCTGTGCGGCCGCTTGAGGCGCACTGTGAATTGCCAACGCTCACCCGCATGAAAGAAATTGGTGAGGCTAGGTGCGTTTTCAGGATTGGCAGATTTTGTATCGCGATAAAAATTAAGCGAAATATACTGTGGAATTTTTAAGGATTTTGTAGCATCTTTGGTGAGTATTTTTTCGACATCAAAGCGAAAACGTTCGCCGCGCTCGGTGGCTTCTGGCAAGCTCGCCACCACGCCAATTAAAGTGATGCTTTTCTGCTGCCAATCTTTGGGTAATTGGTCGTTTAATCGAACCGTGGCGAGTGAAGCCGCCCATAAAAAACCTAGCAATGCAGCCACAATCAAAAGACTAAGTTTTTTTAAACTACACTTTTTAAATGCAATGGCATGCTGAAACTTAATAAAAACATATAGGCTAGGAACAAGTATCAATGAGGCTTGCAGGACAATGAAAATATCAGGCAATACAGGCTGCTGTTGCAGCAACCAAGCGCCAAATACAAAGCCCAATGCAAAAATGATCATTTGGGCACAAAAACTATCATCTAGCTAAACGAAATAAGCTTACCGTCTTCTAGCCGATATTGTCTGTGCATTTTTGCCGCCAAGCCTAAATCGTGCGTGACTACCACTAAACTTGTATTTTGCGCTTTATTAATTTCAAGCAGCAAATCAAACACTTGGTGGGCGGTCACCCTATCCAGATTACCTGTCGGCTCATCCGCCAAAATACATTCTGGTTGGGTGACGAGTGCGCGGGCGAGTGCCGCACGTTGCCGCTCGCCGCCAGAAAGCTCACCTGGCATGTGTTCTAGGCGATGCGCCAAGCCTACTTTTTCTAGCATGGCTTGTGCTAATGTAAGCGCTTGCTCACGCGGCAGGCGGCGAATTAACAAGGGCATGGCGACGTTTTCTATGGCGGTAAATTCTGGTAACAAATGATGAAACTGATACACGAAGCCCAGCGATTTGTTGCGCAACAAGCCTTTTTCAGTCTCGGATAATTGGCTAAGCGTTTTGCCCGACAGCTCAACCACGCCGCTGGTAGGCACATCCAGCCCGCCCAACAGATGTAGCAAGGTGCTTTTGCCCGAGCCGGATTCGCCTACAATCGCGATTTGCTCACCCTGGTTGATGTTTAAATCAATGCCGTTGAGCACGGCCACATCCAAGCCAGAATAAGTTTTGCAAAGTGCTCGGCATGTAATAATGCTATTCATATCGCAATGCCTCAGCCGGGTTAATTTGCGATGCTTTGTAGCTTGGGTAAAGTGTTGCCAGCAAGCTTAAAACAATTGAGGTAAGCGTAATCAACAATACGTCAGACCATAACACTTGTGAAGGCACTTCGCTAATATAGTAAACATCCTTAGCCAGAAATTGCACATGAAATAAACTCTCGATAAACGGAATAATGCTGTCAATATTCAGCGCTATCAAAATACCAAGCGTAGCGCCCAGCAAGGTGCCAATGATGCCAATGAGCGCACCTTGAATAATAAAAATACTCATAATGCTGCGCGGGCTAGCACCAAAAGTACGCATAATGGCAATATCGGCGCGCTTATCGATGACGGCCATAATAAGCGTAGATACGATATTAAATGCGGCAACCGCCACTACTAGCACCATAATAATCGACATAATGCGCTTTTCCATTTTAAGTGCAGCGAAGAAATTGGGGTTTTCTTGCACCCAATCGCTGATATAGTAATTACCTTGATTACTCAGCTTAGAAGCAATCGCTGGCGCGACTTCGGAGGTTAAAAATGGGTCATCCAACTTGATGCGCAAGCCCGTGATTTTATCGTTCATACGATAAAGTTTAGCCGCATCCTCCATGTGCACAAGCGCCAAGCCAGAGTCGTAACTTTGATAGCCCATTTCAAACAAACCTACCAGCTTAAATTGCTTCATGCGCGGCATAGTGCCTACGGGCGTCGCTTGGCCAGAAGGTGACATCAATACCACTTTATCGCCAACGGTTAGCCCCAATGATTGCGCTAAATCCCTGCCTAAAATAATGTTAAATTCACCCGCGCGCAGGTCATCCAAGCTACCCACTTTCATTTTATCGGCAAATTCTGCCACTTTAACTTCGTCAGCAGGGATGATGCCCCGCACCAGCGTGCCTTGCGCGGCAGCGTCATAAGAAAGCATGCCTTGACCCATAATAAATGGCGCTGCGGCCACCACGTGCGGCACACCATCTAGCGCGCCCATGGCCTGTTGCCAGTTTGATAGCGTATTGTCGCCCTGCGTAATTTGCAAATGTGAGGCTACGCCTAAAATACGATTGCGTAGCTCGGTGCCGAAACCATTCATCACAGAAAGTACGATAATAAGCACCGCCACACCAAGCGCAATGCCGACCATGCTGGTGATTGAGATAAAAGTACTAAAATGATTTTTACGTTTTGCGCGAAGATAGCGCAAGCCCACAAACAGCTCAAAAGGTAAAGATTTTGAAAAAAATGACATGGGCGAATCTTAGCAGTTTTAAGCTGGCAAAATTCTACCCATCTAGAAAAATTTATTGTTGAAGCTAGAAAAATTTAAATTGGCAAAGCTTGAATCTATAAAGCCTAGCTATTCAAAGCCAAACGCACCCAATCGTGCTGCTTGCTTAACAAAGCGCTCATTTCTACCACTTTTTCGTCGCCTTCAACATTAATGACCAATTTATTACCGCGTTTGTACTCGCTTCTTGGCATAATTAGTGAAGCTTTGTGTGATTTATTATCATCTTGACTATCAAACAGCAAACCAGAAAAAGTATTAACTTGGCTCAGCTTAGCCTCTGTATCATTAACAAAATAACCGCTAAGTGCCTCAGCAAAATTGTTTTGATCTAAACGTCCAAGCTTAACTGCCGTACTGTGTGAACCTAACACTTCTAGCCCTGCACGATAATTGCCGTTAGCCTGTTTGCGAATACTTTTAATTTCCGCAATCACAAATAAATCTCTATCATCAGGCGTGGTATAGCCTATCAGCCTACCAGGTTCTATCCAGTTGCTATAAGTCTTACCTAAATCTACGCCAAAGCCCTTGGCGCTCTCATCCACAAGCCACCAGTTTTCGCTACCCAAATTATTTTGCTTGTTTTGCGCAGCCTGGTGAGCTTGTGATGCGTGTGCTTTCACATTATGGGTGGCGACTCGCACTTCAAAGTCGTGCTTGTCATCCTCTGCTTGTATGGGCTCCACTAACAATGTAGGCTTTGTTGCATTTAATCGGCGACAAATATCCTCTAAACCATAACTTACACTAATGAGCTTATTGCGTTTATTTCTAGCTTCTTTTCTACGTTGGCGCTCGTAGCCTTCTACGCACCAATCCACACGTAGTTTTTTAAATAACTTCACCATCACATCGGTAGAAGCCATTCTCTCTAAACCAAATGACTGCAATGGTTTTTGCATATCTACCGCACACAAATAGGCTTCAATTTTATCTACCAAGCGCGTGGTCTTCCAATAACGGTAATCTGCAAACTTTTCAACCGCTCTAATGCGTTCAGGCCCTTTGTCTGATTCAGTATTAATGAAGAACTGGAATTTATCTAATTTATGCTTATTTAGCAATAATGGATTAGTTGCCCAAACCTTAAGAACTTGCTCGGTTAATTGAATTTGCAATCGACTATAGCTGCTCTTATGCAAGGTATCCATCATGAAGCCTTGCTTTAGCAAAGCTGCAAGGCTACTTTCTTTTCTCTGGTAATCATACATGAATAGATTAGTGTTCAGTATTGCCAAATTTTCAGCACATTTGATGACTTTACAAACATTTTCCCAGGTACCGATTGGCGCAGGTTGGTCATCAAAGTAGCGCCACTTTGTCATCCCATTAGTTGCGTTTATGTAGCGGCATAAAATTAAATTCATTTTTTCAACCTCTATAACCACTTTATTTTGAGCTTGATATAAATCTAAAAATTGCGCATAGGCAATATAAAGCTGTCTTTGATATGAATATGCAGAATTGAAAATTTCCGCTTCAAGTTCACTATTTATTTTCAATATAGTCAAATACTTATAGGTGATTTTCTTGGCGTTTCTATAAGTTTTAGCATCTATTTTAAGCACTAAATCAATGCCTATATTAAGTGATTCGTTCGAATCAAATTGAATTCTTGCGAGTCGAGATGTCGTTTCTTTCAACGCATCTAGCGCATCCATTTCAGTTAACGTGTTCATCCAGCCAAGATTATGTTGCATCTCTTGGCGGTATAAAACTGCCTGAATTTTATGTATTACGTTTGATAACATTTTTTACATCAACTCAATAAAAGTTTAATTACATTTTTAGTTTTGCAACTTACATGCCAACATTTTTTAAGCTTCAGTATTTATTATTACTGTTAAAATGTCGCCATGTTTACAGGAATCATTCAAGCAGTTGGTCACATTGATAGCGTCACCCAAATGGGTGATGATGTAAAATTATCGATTCAAGCCGCAAATTTGGGCCTAGATGACGTAATAGTGGGCGACAGCATCGCCGTGAATGGCGTTTGTTTAACGGTGACGCAACTCAGCAAAGCATATTTTCAAGCGCATGTTTCGAAAGAAACGCTTAATGTCACTGAAGGTTTAAATAGTAAAAATTCTGTTAATTTAGAAAAAGCCTTGCGCTTAAATGATCGATTAGGAGGTCACTTGGTGAGCGGCCATGTAGACGGCATTGGACAAGTGCTGCGCTTTGAGCAGGCTGGAGATTGCTGGCTACTGACAGTGCGTGCACCACATCAAATTTCAAAATATATCGCCAAAAAAGGCTCAATTTGCGTGAATGGCGTGAGTTTGACCGTGAATACAATTTTACATGACACCTTTACCATGAATATTATTCCGCACACATTAGAAAACACCACGTTTAAATACTTAAAAGTAAGCAATTTAGTCAATTTAGAAATCGACCAAATCGCCCGCTACGTGGAGCGTATGGCAGAGTGGTCACTAGAGAAAAATGAAAACCCAAATGCCGATTAAATCGATTAGCCCAATTACAGACATCATCGCCGACATTAAAAACGGCAAAATGGTGATATTAGTGGATGACGAAAACCGTGAAAACGAAGGAGATTTTGTCATTGCTGCCGAGTTTGCAACAGCCGAGCATATCAATTTTATGGCCAAACATGGCCGCGGCCTAATTTGTTTAACGCTGACCAAGGCACGCTGCAATCAACTAAACTTACCACAGATGGTAGTAAAAAATGATTCGCGCCTAGGTACTAATTTTACCGTATCAATCGAGGCTGCATCTGGTGTCACTACTGGCATTTCAGCGGCCGACCGTGCGACTACAATCAAAGCTGCGGTTGCAAATAACGCTCGCGCTAAAGATATTGTCAGCCCTGGTCATATCTTTCCGCTTGCCGCACAAGATGGCGGTGTATTAGTGCGCGCTGGCCATACCGAAGCAGGCAGTGATTTGGCTGCGCTTGCTGGCTGCGAGCCTTTTAGTGTCATTTGCGAGATACTAAAAGATGATGGCGAAATGGCGCGATTGCCAGATTTGGTGGAGATTGCAGCGCAACATGACATTAAAATTGGCACCATTGCTGATTTAATTAAGTACAGATCTGAGACCGAAAAACTGGTAGAGCGCGCTGCAGAGCGCACCATTACTACGCCTTACGGCGAGATGCGGTTGGTGGCTTATGCCGACAAAATCGCTAGTGAAACGCATTTGGCGCTGGTAAAAGGTGAGCCTTCACCAGATAAAGAATGCTTAGTACGCGTGCACGAGCCGCTTTCTGTGTTCGACTTGCTCGATAGTAGCAGTCGCACCCATAGCTGGAGCTTACTTAATGCCATGCAAGCTATATCTGAAGCTGATTGTGGCGTAATAGTCTTATTGCATCATACGGAGTCTGGCGCTGACATAGTTGCGCGCATTGCCCACGCCGATGAACCAATTCGCACTAACCAAGAGCTGCGGACTTACGGTATTGGCTCGCAAATTTTAATCGATTTAGGCGTGCGCAAAATGCGCTTAATGGCCACCCCGCGCAAAATGCCGAGTATGATGGGCTTTGGCTTGGACATTACTGGCTATTTAGAGGCAGAATAATCTGTGCTAAGATAGAATCCATTGGAAAAACTAAATCTCACAGGTCAGTTTCTCATCGCGATGCCCGCCATGTCAGACCCCTATTTTTCTAAAACCGTCACCTATATATGCACGCACAATCATGATGGTGCTATGGGTGTCATCCTCAATCGTAGTGCCGATATAACCGTTGCCAATCTATTTCAACAACTCCAGCTTGAAACCGAATCTGCATCTCTTTTAAAAACTCCCGTACACTTTGGCGGCCCAGTGCAAATTGAGCGCGGCTTTATCTTGCATGACATTATGCCTGCAACGTCTGAGGAGTTTAACTCGACGATTATAATTAATAACATCGTTGCCCTCACCACATCAAAAGACATTTTAGAAGCAACTGCACAAAATAAAGGTCCAAGCAAAATGCTCATCGCGTTAGGCTACGCGGGCTGGACGCAAGGCCAGCTAGAGGCAGAACTTGCACAAAACGCATGGCTAAGTATAGAAACAACCAATTTAAAAGACATTCATACCTTGATTTTTGACGCACCCAATCATGAAAAATTTGGCTATGCGATGAATATGATGGGGCTAAATTTGGCTAATTTATCTGATGTGGCTGGGCATGCTTAGATGACACCCAATCAAAAAAACCAACACACAAGCTTAGCGCAAAGCCATTTGCCGATTTTAGAGCGCAGCTATTCTGATATTACTGGCACGGTGTTGGCGTTCGATTTTGGCGAAAAACGCATCGGCGTGGCGGTGGGCGAAAGCATGTTAAAAGTCGCACATCCGCTCACCACCATCAATGCAGAACAAAATGAGCTGAAATTTGCACAAATTGCTAATATTGTCCAAGAGTGGCGTCCTAGCTTGTTGGTAGTGGGTTTACCTATGCACATGGATGGTGAAGCACACTTGATGACCCATCTCTCGAAAAAATTTGCGCAGCGCTTA
Source organism: Methylotenera sp. (assembly GCA_031364385.1). GTDB lineage: Bacteria > Pseudomonadota > Gammaproteobacteria > Burkholderiales > Methylophilaceae > Methylotenera_A. The sequence goes on along the minus strand of JANLWF010000087.1, from coordinate 4,497 downwards.
GAGGGCCGCTTTAATTTACCTGTGATGATGATTGATGAGCGTTTAAGCTCAACAGAGGCTGCGCAAAACCTCAATGCAGCAGGCGTAAGCGGCATTAAGCAAAAAGCCATGTTAGACGCAGTAGCCGCGCAAACCATATTACAATCTTATTTTGACAGCTTATAATTTTAGCAACCCAGCCACCACTAAATAATGCAACTACCTAATCCTGAAACTTTACTGGCTGAAATTACAGCAAAAATACAGACTCAGCTTGAAATAAACGGCGCGCCAAACACCGCGCTGGTAGGCATTCACAGCGGGGGGGTATGGCTAATGCAGCGTATTTTGGCGAGTACTAAGCAAGATGTTGCCCACGGCATGTTAGATGCGGCACTATACCGCGATGACTACGCGCAGCGCGGCCTTAAAACCGAGCCAAAGCCGTCTAATATTGCCTTCGACGTGACAGACAAACACATTATTTTAATCGATGATATTTTCTACACTGGCCGCACTACGCGCGCAGCCATGAATGAATTGTTCGATTACGGCCGCCCTGCCAGTATTACCTTAGCTGTGCTGATTAATCGCGGCGGTGCCGAGCTGCCAATCGTGCCCAACATTGTCGGCGCGAATATTGTACTTAAGCCCAATCAAGACTTGCAGCTTACTCAAGATGCAGGCGGTAAGTTGCTTTTAAGCCTACAGAAAGCCAGCCATGTATAACCCACAACTGGATAATGACGGCAATTTAAAACACCTGTTGACCATCGAAGGCCTACCTAAAAAAATTCTCACCCAAATTTTAGATACCGCTGAAACCTTCGTCGGCGTAGCCGAGCGCGACATTAAAAAAGTGCCGCTACTACGCGGTAAAACCGTGTGTAATATCTTTTTTGAGAATAGCACCCGCACTCGCACTACCTTTGAAATCGCCGCAAAAAGATTATCCGCGGACGTGATTAATCTTAATGTTGGTACGTCTAGCCAATCTAAAGGCGAAACCATTTTAGACACAGTAGATAACCTTATCGCCATGCACGCCGATATGTTTGTGGTGCGCCACGGTCAAAGCGGCGCGGCGCATTTTATCGCACAACACGTGCCTGATAATATCAGCGTGATTAACGCAGGTGATGGCCGCCACGCGCACCCCACGCAAGGCTTGCTGGACGTATTCACGGTGCGCCGCTACAAGCCAGACATGCATAACTTGCGTGTGGCCTTGGTGGGCGATGTGTTACATTCGCGCGTCGCACGCAGCGAAATTCATGCGCTCACCACACTGGGCGTGCCCGAAGTGCGTGTGATTGCGCCAAAAACCTTGCTGCCAGCGGGTGTCGAAAAGCTTGGCGTACAAGTGTTTCACGACATGAAGGCTGGCCTAAAAGATGTGGATGTGATTATGATGCTACGCCTACAAAACGAGCGTATGACGGGCGCGTTGCTGCCCAGCGCCCAAGAATATTTTAAAACTTTTGGGTTGACCCCAGAAAAATTAAGCTACGCCAAACCAGATGCCATTGTGATGCACCCAGGACCCATGAATCGCGGCGTGGAGATTGATTCCAGCGTCGCCGATGGCAGCCAGTCAGTGATTCTGCCACAAGTCACTTATGGCATTGCGGTGCGCATGGCGGTGATGGCTATTCTTGCAGGAGGCAACGCGTGAAAATTCATATTAAAAATGGCCACTTAATCGATCCAAAAAACAAAATTGACGCCAAACAAGATGTTTATATCGCGGCGGGGAAAATTGTCGGCATAGGTCAAGCGCCTACTGGCTTTATAGCCAATCAAACCATTGATGCTACAGATTTAATCGTTGCGCCTGGCTTTGTAGATTTATCCGCCAGATTACGTGAGCCAGGCTCTGAACATAAGGCCACACTTACCAGTGAGCTACAGGCCGCAGCTGCGGGCGGTGTCACCAGCCTAGCTTGCCCGCCAGATACAAACCCTGTGCTAGATGAGCCTGGTTTGGTTGAAATGCTTAAGCATCGTGCCAAGCAACTCAATTTAGCGCATGTGTATCCGCTGGGTGCACTCACCCGCAAGCTGGAAGGCAAGTTGCTCACCGAAATGTGCGAGCTAACCGCAGCTGGCTGTGTAGGCTTTAGCCAAGCCGATATTGCAATTACCGACACACAGGTGTTATGGCGTGCGTTTGAATACGCTGCCACGTTTGGTTATACGATTTTTATACGTGCCGAAGATTATTATCTGGCCAAAGACGGCGTGGCGCACGATGGTGAAATTGCCAGCCGTTTAGGTTTAAAAGGCATACCTACTGCGGCTGAGTGCTTGGCGATTGCCAGCATTTTACGCATCGCGCATGAAACCAAAACTAAAGTGCATTTATGCAGATTATCTACGGCTGAAAGTGTGGATTTAGTACGCCAAGCCAAAAAACAAGGCATACAAGTCACAGCGGACGTAAGTGCGCAACATTGCCATTTGACCGACCACGACATTGGCTATTTTAACTCACACGCCAACCTTAAGCCGCCACTGCGTTCTACTCGCGATAAAGCTGCGCTGTGCCAAGGCTTAAAAGATGGCAGCATTGATGCGATTTGCTCCGACCACACCCCTGTCAATGATGACGCAAAACTATTGCCGTTTGCTGAGGCGGAAGCTGGTGCGACAGGGCTAGAGCTGTTATTGCCGCTGGCGCTGAAATGGGCGGCGGATAACAAGGCTAGCCTATCTGATGCGGTTGCTAAAATAACTAGCCAGCCAGCCAGCATTTTAGGCATTGCTGGCGGGCATTTAAGTTTAAATGCGGACGCGGACATTGCTATTTTTAACCCACAGCTCGAGTGGAAAATAGAGGCCAGTCAGCTTATCAGTCAAGGTAAGAATACGCCATTTTTAGGCTTAACCCTTACTGGCAAGATGCAATATACCTTGTTACACGGGCAAATCAGCTATCAAGGCTAGTCAAAACGGGTCAAAACATTTAATTTTTGTTATTTACGCCCACGCATTGCCTTTAAACCGCTCTTAACCCATTAAAAGGCACTTGACGTAGCAGAAAAAGACGCAGATAGTTACTTTTGTTTATTTTTTAGCCTGTTTGATTAGTCATTTTATTGGGGAGTAAAAATGAGTTCATTCTTAAGTTCTTTATCCTGTTCTTGGTTCTGGCTTTTGCTTGGGGGCTTAATTGGCTGGCTGCTTAATCGCTTTATGTGTAAGTGCTGCTGCAAACCATCTGCCAACCAATTAACAACTAGCGCACCTGCCGCGCCTGCCAAATTGGCCGATGTTCCAGCTGCACCTGCTGCCCAAGCAAGCGCAGCAGTCGCCGTGCCTACACCTAACGCCCCTGCACCCGCGATGGCAGCGCCAGTTGCTATAACTGCATCGCCAGCGCCTGCTGCAAATCTAAAAGCTTCACCAAAAGTTGTACCAAAAGCAGCTGCACCCAAAGCAACACCAAAAGTGGCCACTGTGATTGATCTTGCCGCCGCTAAAAAGGCAGGATTTGCGCTTAAAAATGCAAACGATCTCACAGTTGTAGAAGGTATAGGCCCTAAAATTAACGAGCTATTCAGCAACGCTGGCGTAAAAACTTTTGCTCAACTATCAAAACAAACCATACCGCAAATGCGTAAAGTTTTAGATGACGGTGGCTCACGTTTCCGTATTGCTAACCCAAGCACATGGGGGCAACAAGCGGCATTGGCAGCAGAAAACAAATGGGATGAGCTAAAGAAATTGCAAGATAATCTATCTGGCGGCGTTAAAAAATAACGAGGATAATTAATATGCAAAACCATCAATCAAGCTATAAGCGCTGCAGTTGGATAGTTGCGCTAATCCTCGCTTTAATATTGCTGTGGATGTTGCTTACTGGTCGTGGACCATCCAGCACATGTTGCAGCGCGAATGTTGATGCCGCCAGCCCAGTAGAAGAAATTATGCCAGCAGCAGCGCCTGTTCCTATCGAAGCATTTGGCTTTACTGCTTCAACCAATGACTTTACCAGCAATGGCGATGGCACCCACATCAGCTGGTTTAGCCAATCAAATTCGCTGAAGGCTTTGTTGGCGGGCGGCGATGCCTTGCAAATTCAAGGTGATGATAATAGTGTGGTACTTAGAGGCACTGTGGATAGTGATGCGATTCGGCAGCAAAAAGGCACGGATGTGCAGGCGTTTTTTGGCCCTGCTGTCGCAGTAGATAATCAATTGTTGGTTAAAGCAGCAGAACCAGCAGCAATAATGCAGCCACCTCCAACTGCCAAGCTTTACTTTGATTCGGGCAAAACTGCTTTACCTGTCAACTATGATGATACGCTAAACCCAATTGTAGAATGGTTAAACGTTCATCCTGAATCCAAAGCGGTTCTATCTGGGTTTCACGATTCACGTGGCAATCAAGCCTTTAACGAAGCGCTTGCTTACAAGCGTGCTAAGGCGGTACAGGCGGGGCTTATTGCTGCGGGTATTGATGTAATGAGAGTTGAATTTCGCAAGCCTGAAAACGCTAATGAAAGTGGAGATTTAG
>JANLWF010000062.1:0-2490 GCA_031364385.1 Methylotenera sp. | reverse complement strand
GTAGCAAAGTTTGGGATGCGTTTAACGATGGCAAAATTGAAGAAATCCGCAATTATTGCGAAACCGATGTCGCCAATACGCACCTCGTTTATCTGCGCTTTCAACTGATGCGCGGGCATTTGACAAAAGCCGCTTACGAGGTCGAAATCAAACTGGTGCACGAGACTTTAGCAGGATACACAGCACCGCATTGGACGGAATTTTTAACGGCATGGAAATTCTGAAATGTCATTGCGGACTTTGGCGTGTGAACAAGGTGCTTTAGCACCTATGTTCCACGGACAAGACCTTTACGGTCTGCCCCACAATCTTGTATATAAATAAGCCGAAAGGAAGAATAAGATGCTGAATCAATTCAGCATGACAGAGTTAATGCGTTAAAATTACACATTATCAAAAACGCAGGTTATTCATGGCACGTCGCTCCAAAAATCGCAACAAACTTCCAGAAATAGTCGAAATAAAAAACGCTACCATCGAGTCGCTAGATCAAGAAGGGCGCGGGGTTGCGCATGTGGATGGCAAAACTATTTTCATCGACGGCGCGCTGCCGAACGAAAGCGTCACCTACCAATCCATTCGCATCAAACCCAGTTACGAAGTCGCCAACGTGTTGGAAGTGCTTCAAGCATCTAAAGAGCGCGTCACGCCAAAATGCCCGCACTACGGCCTTTGTGGCGGCTGCAAGCTGCAACACATGGATGCGGGGGCGCAAGTGGCTGCTAAGCAACAAATGTTAGAAGCTGATTTATGGCACATCGGTAAAGTAAAAGCCAACAACATGCTGCCGCCGCTGCACGGCCCAACTTGGGGCTACCGCCACAAAGCGCGTTTAAGCGTGAAATATGTAGAGAAAAAACAGCGCGTGCTGGTGGGCTTTAACGAAAAAGGCACGCGTTTTGTGGCGGATATGAATAGCTGCGAAGTGCTAGTGCCCGAGGTTTCGGCACTGATTGCGCCCCTGCAAAGCATGATTTTTGAATTGAGCATACGCGATAAATTGCCGCAAATTGAGCTGGCTGTTGGCGAAGCTGACGTTATAGTTTTAATTTTACGCATCATGGATGTGCTCACTGAAAACGATGAAATGCTGTTGAAGGCCTTTGCAGATGCGCATAAAGTAAAAATTTGGACGCAAACAAAAGGCCCTGATACGATTAAGCCATTTTGGCCTTTGGATGGAGCGCCACTTGAATATAGCCTGCCCGAGTTTGATTTAACGTACCCGTTTAAACCGAATGAATTCACCCAAGTAAATCCGCAAATCAACCAACAAATGGTGAGCAGCGCCATACAATTACTTGCGCCAAAACAAGGCGAAAAAATTGCCGATTTCTTTTGTGGCATCGGTAATTTTACGCTACCAATCGCACGTAGTGGCTCATCGGTATTGGGCTTAGAGGGCTTGAGTAACTTGGTGGATAGAGCCAACGAAAGTGCTGCACTAAATAAAATTAACAACGCAACATTTGGCGTAGCCGATTTATTTAAAATGACCGCATCTAGCTTGTTAGATCTTGGTAAATTCGACAAATGGCTAATCGACCCGCCACGTGATGGCGCGTTTGAGCTAATCAAAGCCATCTCGCCAGCAAGCGCGCCAATGCTCATTGTCTATGTATCATGCAACCCCGCCACGCTGGCGCGCGATGCGGGTGTGCTTGTCAATGAAAAAGGCTATAAACTAAGCGTAGCGGGCGTCATCAATATGTTCCCGCACACCGCACACGTGGAGTCAATTGCTTGTTTTGTTAAAACAAGCTGAACTTTACTTACTAGATTCGGCTTATTTTTTTTCTTGCCGAGTGCCGAAGAAATTAGTTTGAGTTCTTCGGTTATCCATGCTGTATGCAGTTCTTCCGCCAACTGCAAGCAAAAGTAAGCCGCCTGCCATGGCGATGTTTTTTAAAAATAAAATCATCTGCATTTGATCGACAAAATTACGGTGGAAAATCACTGCGGTGGCGACAGAGAATATCGCTAAAGCAATCGCTGCGTAACGCGTTTTAAAGCCCACCGCCACCGCAAGGCCGCCCAGCACTTCTAGCGCAATCGTCGGCCACAGCAGCGCGCCAGGCAAGCCTACAGATTGCATATAGCCCATGCTGCCTGCGGGGTCTTGAATTTTACCGATACCTGCCAAAATAAAAATAAGTGCAAGCATAATGCGGCCTAGCGGTTGTACAAAAGCGGTCATGTTGATTCTCCATGTTGAAATTGAAAAATTACTGCGCGCAATTATTTAATCACAAATTGATGTCGCAAACACGTTTTTTGTGCCAGTTATACCAATTAAATGTGCGTAAATCGGGTAAACTTGTGGCATGAAATGGCTCACACTATTGCTGCTATGCTTGTGTTTATTGGCTTGTAACCCCTTACAAACGAATAGCGAAATTCGCTTCGCTATCGCCCAAGCGCCATTAAATCTAGACCCACGTTTCGCCACAGACGCGGCTTCAGAGAGGGTGAATCGGCTAATTTACCAGC
>JANLWF010000047.1:0-7494 GCA_031364385.1 Methylotenera sp. | reverse complement strand
ACACAGTTGGCACTTATGTGAAGCCCGAAGATTGGAACGCGCTGATTTCCGACCCAGACGTGATTTTGATAGATACGCGCAACGATTACGAGGTACATATTGGCACGTTCAAAGGCGCTGTTAACCCTGAAACCACGACGTTTCGCGAGTTTCCCAAATACGTCGCGCAAAACCTAAACAAAACCAAACACAAAAAAGTCGCCATGTTTTGCACAGGCGGCATCCGCTGTGAAAAAGCCTCGTCTTTCATGCTAGAACAAGGTTTTGATGAGGTGTACCACCTGCAAGGCGGCATTTTAAAATACCTAGAAACTGTGCCTGAGGCCGAGAGTTTGTGGCAAGGCGAATGCTTTGTATTTGACCAACGTGTAGCGGTAAAACACGGCTTAGAAGTAGGCGAATTTGACCAATGCTACGCCTGCCGTATGCCGCTATCACCAATTGAACTAAAATCTCCCCAATACACCGCAGGTATTAGCTGCCCGCACTGTTATAACTCACTTACCGAAGAAAAAAAGAAAAGCCTCACGGAGCGGCAAAAGCAGGTGATTTTGGCTAAACAGCGCGGTGAGCAGCACATAGGTGAAAATAAGGTAAAAAGGTAACTTTGGCTCTACTTTTACCTTTTTGAGTTTAAAGCTAAAACTTGCTTCGCAATCTAGCGAAATCTCATCTCCCGCTAAAGTTTTAGGGGTATTTTTAGTTGATTTTGGTGGCATGATGTTTTTCCTGTTATTGAAAGTAACAGGTCGCATGATGCCATTGATTTAATTGACAAAAAATGCCAATAAATCTTGATTTAATTACACGTTTTAGCCAATTTACATAACAACAATATTAACCATAAGCTGATTGTTCTTAATTGAAAATGTAAAACATTTCGTTTCATTTCCGTTATCTAGCCATATTTGCCTAGACTTACCTTCAAAATCCCAACTTTTTTCAGGTATCTGTTTGCCTTTTTTATCAACAAAATTATGGGCTGTAACGTAAACCCAGCCTTCTTCTTTGGCTTTAGCAATACTTTTTCGAATAGTACTAACATCGGCTTTATTTAGCAGCTCTACAATTCTTTCAGCTGAACAAAGTTGATAAAGAGCAAGAATTGCTATATGAGTTATTTTTCTACTTGGGCGACCTTTTTTTCTAGCCCGCAGACCTTTTGCCAATACTTTAATGACATCGAGTGTTATTTCATTCCCTGCATCGTAAAGCTCCAAAAACCAATCAATTACATCCTGATTTGCCATAATCCCCCTCGCCATCGCATTAACTTTAATAATGGTATCGACAAGCGATAATATTTAGCTCGTTATCTGTCACTTGATACACCAACCGATTCACATCATCTATACGCTTAGACCAATAGCCTGTTAAATCGCCACGCAAGGCTTCGGGCTTGCCTATGCCTGTAAATGGTTCACGCTCGGTGGCCTCTATGAGCGCGTTGATACGTTTGAGTGTTTTTTTATCTTGTGTTTGCCAGTACACATAATCTGCCCATGCGTTTGAGGTAAATACCAGTAACCGCGCCATTAGTCTTTAATAAGTTGTTTAACGTTAGCTTTACCTGCTTTGAACTGCGCGATTGATTCCGCTAAATGCGCTGCATTGGCGGGGCTTTGCATGAGGTACAGGGTTTCAATAATGCTGTTGTAATGGTCTAGCGACATCACCACCGCATTGCCTGCATCGCGGCGGTTAATAATGGTGACATCGGCGTTGTCGTTAACGCTGTCTAGCACGCTTTTTAATGAATTACGGGCTTCGGAATAACTTATGACTTGCATGATGCTTCCTTATATGTTCAATATATTGTACAAGTATAAGTGATACTAATTAACCATGCAATGGTTTTGTATGAAGGCGGGAATGTGTCGGGCTCGCCTTAAGGCGATTCTGCCATTTTTCGCTAACGCTCAAGACAGCTTCGCAAGCTCCGCGACTAAGCAAGCAGTGCTTGCTTAGTCGAACCCAATCGGGTTAATTTCTAGCCAGTTTCTCAAACAAAAATACCACCGCAAGGGTGGTATTTTTGTTTGGTGGAGCTGGCGGGAATCGAACCCGCGTCCGCAAATCCTCCACAGACAGTTCTACATACTTAGCCTTGTTGTTTAGTTTAATCTGCACCACACCAACAGACAAGCGCTGTACAGACGAGTTACCTTAAGGTTAATGCTGTATTAAGTAGCCCAATACAACACGTATCCCGTGTATATGACACTGCGTATGAGTTGCCTCATCCAACCCACGGGAGAGCTGGTGCAGCGTCTAACAGAACTAAGCTGCTAGAGAGTAAGTTTCGTCGTTTGCGACTATACTTGTTTCAGCTGTATTTACGAGGTAATCTGATCCTCGGTATGCCCTGCACTGCTTTGTAACCCACGTCGAAACCTGGTCAGCCCCAAATCAGTATTACTATGACTTGCTAAGTTTTAAGTTAGTTGCATCATGCGGCGAATTATACGCTACTTGTTATGTGAGCGCATAATGCGGCCTTTTTCGCGTTCCCAATCGCGTTCTTTTTCGGTGTCACGTTTATCGTGTTGTTTTTTTCCTTTGGCGAGGCCGATTTGAATCTTAATGCGCCCTTTTGAAAAGTGCATGTCTAGCGGCACTAGCGTATAGCCTGCGCGATCAACTTTGGCGATGAGTTTGATAATTTCTTCATTATGCAACAATAGCTTACGTGTGCGTATTGCATCTGGGCGAATGTGCGTAGAAGCTGCGCCCATCGGCGTGACGTGGCAGCCGATGAGGTAAATTTCGCCACGCTGAATGATCACATACGCTTCTTTTAAATTGGCGCGATTATCTCGAATGGCTTTGACTTCCCAGCCTTCGAGGACGATGCCAGCTTCGTATTTTTCTTCAATAAAGTAGTCGAAAAAGGCTTTTTTGTTTTGCGCAATGCTCATGACTTACAACTAATAGCTTAAAATTAGCATTTTACGCTAATAAATAATCTCGCAATGAATAAGGTTAAAAAAACGGTATTGGTGTCACATTCGGCCGAGCAAATGTTTGCGCTGGTAGATGCAGTACAAGATTATCCAAAATTTCTGCCTTGGTGCGGCGGCGTAGATTTGCTAGAACGTACAGAAACAAGCACCAGTGCGACTTTACACATCAATTATCATGGCTTAAAACAAAATTTTACCACGCAAAATATTAAGATATTTCCACATAGTATGGAAATTGAACTTAAAGATGGTCCATTTAAACACTTAGATGGAAGCTGGCAATTTACCCCTTTAAAGCCAGATGCCTGTAAAATTGAATTTGGCTTAAATTATGAATTTGCCAACAGTTTTTTAGAGAAGTTGATTTCCCCTGTGTTTAACCATATTGCCGCCACCTTTGTGGATGGTTTTGTAGCACGAGCGGATAAGATTTATAGTACGGATAAAATTGGCAAAACTAAGGATGCAAATGAGTAGCCCACATATTATGGTAGAAGTAGCGTACGCCTTGCCACATGAGCAGTTGATTATTCCAATCACCATGCCGCCAGAAGCCAATGCAGAAGCGGCTATAGCAGCATCTGGCATTTTAGATAAATTTCCAGAAATTGATTTAAGCGTGAATCAGATTGGTATTTTTGGCAAACTTAGCAAACTTGATGCCCCACTACGCAATTTAGACAGAATTGAGATTTATCGCCCTCTGATTGCCGACCCAAAAGAAGTGCGCAAACAACGCGCTGCGGATGGAAAAGCCATGAGAAAAGGCGGTGGTGATGCGTCCCAACAAGAATAGCTTTTATTAATAATTAACTGCAATTTTCGTCCATTTCTTTTTGCGCTTGCGCTTTTCCATCTTGCAAATCATTATCGCCCATGTATTCGCGCTCACCTTTTTCGTTAATTTTATAAATACGGCCACCTTGTTTGTAAGTCTCGTATCTAGCTTTAGCCACCTTACAGTTTTCAGCTTTTCTGTTAGCTTCCGCCTCTTGTTCTTGTTTATTTTTCTTCTCGGCCTCGGCAGTATTTTGGCGTTTAGCAGCAGCTTCCTCTTCCGCACTTCCAGGCACTGGCGGGGAATCTTTTTCAGCATCTTTAGTAACAGGCGCACTTGCAGGTGGAACTAACGGAACTTCGCCTGCTGGTTTAGCCGCTTTTTTGCCGCCTATGGTTTCTTGCTTAATATTTGATGGCGGTGGCGTATCGGAGTAACGAGTCGAGCCGTTTTTATCTTTCCATTTGTAAATTTCCGCATTTCCCTGTAATGGCAACGTTAAGAGCAATACACATAATATCCACGATAATTGACCAAATCTCATATGCATCTGTTCCATAGCAACGCCTTTTCTGTTCGAGCCTATAGATTACGAATCTATAGTTTAAATTAAAGTTTCAAATAAATGTTGATACTGTTGAATCGATTTATGCACGTTAAAGTTATTTACAATGGTTGCACGCGCATTTTTTCTCATTGCTGCATATTTTTGAGAGGATTGGTTAGATAACACATCATCCACTTTTGCTGCAATTTCACTAGGCGAGAAAAAGTCAACCAGCACACCATTTTCGCCATTAATCACCTCACTTACGGGTGCGGTGTCTGAGCCTATGACCACACATTCCGCCGCCATTGCTTCTAGCATAGACCAAGATAGCACAAATGGCACGGTTAAATACACATGCGCGGACGATATTTGTAGCATAGTCAAAAAATCCGCATAGGGCAATCTGCCTAAAAAATGTACGCGATTTTTATCAAAACTCACTTCTTTTTGAAGCTTTTCACGATAATTTAATGTGCCATCGGGCTTTCTGCCATAGCTAATCTCATCGCCGCCCACAATTAAAACGTGGCAATCAGGCTGACGTTGACATATCTCTTCTAACGCGCGCATAAACTGATGAAATCCTCGGTATGGTTCAAGGTTTCTTGCCACAAAAGTCACCACTTTATCTTTTTTGCTTAATTTTAGTCCATTCGGCAATGTCAACTCTGCATTAGGGTTTGGTTTAGCAAGCTCCGTATTTACGCCTTCGTGAATCACCGATATTTTGGACTGAAACTCGCTTGGGTATAAGCTTTTTTGCCATTGTGTTGGGCTAATACCTGCATCGCTAGCGTGCAGGCTCAGCAAATTAATACTGTTTTTAGTGCGAATACGCAAATGATCATCTATTGTGTTCGGAAACTCAGGGTCAAAATCTGTATCGGCGCCAGTTGCGTGGTAAAAAAACTCAAAATAATTAATCAGTTTAGTTCTCGGGAAAACATCCTTCACATACAAAGTCTCGCCCCAACCTGCGTGCCCTATCACGGCGTCTGGAACAAATCCCTTTTGCTTCAGAGCTTCCATCACTTTTGCAGCCGCCTGACCGTTAAGCACTGCGGATTCTAGCCCTGCGATATAGTGATGAATGTTTTTAGTGATCTGTCTAGTTGGTTTATAAATAACATTCGTCACACCTTGTAAGCCTATGGCTTGCTGCTGCGAGATAGATAGCACCTGATTGCCATGCATATTGGCCAAATGCGAAGCAATGTGCGGAAATTGCCCAGGAAAATTTTGGTGTAAGAATAAAACGCGCATATTAGTTATGTAGCATGGTTTTTGAATAGTATAACTATAATTTAAAAATTAACTAATCATGACAAAATCAACAGCCAAAAATATTATTTAAAATCAATGTATTAAAAAAACTATAAATCTTTCGACTAATATTTAGATAATTAAGGTGTTTCGTAACCATGGTATCTTAGGAGACACACATGGTTTGGTAATCACCCACCACAGAAGACGTTTCTGGCTACCTTAATAATGTTGATATTGGCAAGATTTTACCAGTGTTGCAGTGCTGCATCTGCATATATTCTTTCATAAATATTAAGCGGTCTAAATTTAGAATAAATTTCACTACCTGATGCATAAAGATAGGTATTAGTACCTTTAAATCAAAAGAAGCGTTGCGCGCCATAACACTAATTCTGTAATAGTGTAAATATTAATTGGTGACTTAGCTGTTAATTGATGTTTTTTAATACTTTTCTACTTACCAACTTTTATTATGCATAGCAAATCTGTATAATCTCGTTTTGCTGATAAGGATTACTCATGCGTTTGCTGCAACAAGCTCTCACTTTTGACGATGTTTTATTAGTGCCCGCGCATTCAATTGTGATGCCGCGCGAAGTCAATTTAAGCACTCAACTCACCCGTAATATCAAACTCAATATCCCGCTGGTTTCTGCGGCTATGGATACCGTCACCGAAGCGCCATTAGCTATTGCACTTGCACAAGAAGGTGGCATGGGTATTATCCACAAAAACATGCAGCCAGCCGAGCAGGCCGCCCATGTGTCACGTGTAAAGCGTTTTGAGTCTGGCGTGGTGAACGACCCCGTGACCATTGCCCCGCACATGACGGTGCGCGATGTGTTGGCGCTGACGCAAAAACACAAAATTTCTGGCTTGCCTGTGGTGGATGGTAACAAAATTGTCGGCATTGTCACCAATCGTGATTTACGTTTTGAAACCAATTTAGACCAAGCCATTAGCAACATTATGACGCCGCGCGATAGGCTAATTACCGTGCGCGAAGGCGCAACACGCGAGGAGGCGATTCGTTTGCTGCATCAACATCGCTTAGAGCGCGTTTTGGTGATTGATGGACATGATGTGCTAAAAGGCTTAATCACCGTTAAAGATATTCAAAAATCGCACGATCACCCGCTTGCTTGTAAGGATAGCAAAGGCAGATTAAGAGTGGGTGCGGCTGTTGGTGTTGGCGCAGATACTGAAGAACGTGTTGCTGCACTGGCGGCGGCAGGCGTGGATGTGATTGTGGTGGATACCGCGCACGGTCACTCGCAAGGCGTGTTAGATCGCGTGACTTGGGTGAAAAAACATTATCCAAAAATTGAAGTCATAGGCGGTAATATTGCCACCGCAGATGCTGCCAAAGCCTTAGTAGATGCGGGTGCTGACGGTGTTAAAGTGGGCATTGGGCCAGGCTCCATTTGTACTACGCGCATCGTCGCTGGCGTTGGTGTTCCGCAAATTAGTGCAATCAGCAATGTAGAGGCCGCTCTGCGCGATTCAGGCGTGCCGTTTATTGCTGATGGTGGCATTCGTTTTTCTGGTGACATCTCCAAAGCCATCGCCGCAGGTGCTTATAGTGTGATGCTAGGCGGTATGTTTGCAGGCACAGAGGAAGCACCAGGTGAAGTAGAGCTTTACCAAGGCCGCTCATACAAATCATACCGTGGTATGGGCAGTATTGGCGCTATGCAAAAAGGCTCTTCTGACCGCTATTTTCAAGATAATAACGGTAATGCCGATAAATTAGTACCCGAAGGCATTGAAGGCCGTGTACCTTACAAAGGCAGCGTGTTAGCGGTGATTCATCAGCTAATGGGCGGATTACGCGCCTCGATGGGCTATGTGGGCGCAAGCAATATTTCGCAAATGCGTGAGAAAGCAGAGTTTGTGCAAATCACCAGCGCGGGCATGCGTGAAAGCCATGTGCATGA
>JANLWF010000006.1:0-12277 GCA_031364385.1 Methylotenera sp. | reverse complement strand
TTCCAGATTTCGATAAAGCGGTCACCGTTTTCGTCCGCGCTGCCTGGCGGGCCGCCAAAGTGGTGGTCGCCGTGATCGTAAAAAATCTCGGTACATGGTCCGCACGGGCCTGTATCGCCCATCATCCAAAAATTATCCGATGCGTAGCGTGCGCCTTTATTGTCGCCAATGCGGATGATGCGCTCGGCAGGAATGCCAATGGTGTTGTGCCAAATATCGTAAGCTTCATCGTCGTCTGCATAAACGGTGACGGTGAGTTTATCTTTTGGCAGCTTAAATACGTCAGTCAGCAGCTCCCACGCGTAACTAATGGCTTCCACTTTAAAGTAATCGCCAAAACTGAAATTGCCGAGCATTTCGAAGAAAGTATGATGACGTGCGGTGTAGCCAACGTTTTCTAAATCGTTATGTTTACCGCCTGCGCGCACGCATTTTTGGCTAGTCGCGGCGCGGCTGTAAGGGCGTTTGTCGAAACCCAAAAAAACGTCTTTAAATTGATTCATGCCCGCGTTGGTGAACAGCAGGGTAGGGTCTCCGTGTGGCACAAGTGAGCTGGACGCGACGATTTGATGGCCTTTAGAGGCGAAAAAATCGAGAAACGCTTGGCGGATTTCGTTTGAGCTAGGATTGGTGCTTAATTTAATTGTCATCTTCTATTTTGCTATTCAATACTTTTTTTATAATATCAAAGCCAAAACCGCGGCTTTGTAAAAATCTGGCTTGCCTTGCCCATTCATCTCGGCTGTCAGGCGATTTTTTAAATTTTTTACGCCAAATTTCTTTAGCGTTATCTAGCTCATTGTCTTTTACTTGCTCAATCGCGCTTTCAATGAGTTCTGCCGAAACGCCTTTTTCACGCAGCTCATTGGCAATCTTGCTTGCGCCAAATTTGTGTGAGCGCGCGTGTACAATTTGCTCGGTAAAGCGCGCATCAGAAAGCCAGCCGTGCGTTTTAAAGTCTTCTAAAATCGCCGTGATGACTTCAAAGTCTTCATCTCCTTCAAGATAAGTTTTAAGCTTTTGACCTAATTCAGCGTAAGAATATTCGCGTTTCCCCAAATATTCTAATGCGCGCTGGCGTAAGCTTTTGGGCTGAAATTTAATGCTTAATCGTCCTCAGTGCGAGGCGCAGTCATGCCATCGGCTAATTGCTTGGCGTTGGCGCGAATTTTCGCTTCAACTTCTTTGGCAATTTCTGGGTGCTCGCGTAAATATTCTTTGGCGTTTTCTTTGCCCTGGCCAATTTTTTCGCCATTATAGGAGTACCAAGCACCAGCTTTTTCAATAAATTTCAAATTACTACCAAGTTCGATAATTTCACCTAAACGCGAGATGCCTTCGCCATAGACAATTTCAAATTCAGCTTGTCTAAACGGCGGTGCAACTTTGTTTTTAATCACTTTTACACGGGTCTCAGAGCCAATCACCTCGTCCCCTTTTTTAATCGCGCCAGTGCGGCGAATATCTAGGCGAACCGAGGCGTAAAATTTAAGCGCGTTGCCACCAGTGGTGGTTTCTGGGCTACCAAACATCACGCCAATTTTCATGCGGATTTGATTAATAAAAATCACCATGGTATTGGTGCGTTTGATGTTGCCTGTGAGCTTACGCAAGGCTTGTGACATTAAACGTGCTTGCAAGCCCATGTGCGAATCGCCCATTTCGCCTTCAATCTCAGCGCGCGGTGTTAGCGCAGCTACTGAGTCAATTACCACAATATCCACTGAGCCAGAACGTACCAACATATCGACAATTTCCAGCGCTTGCTCGCCTGTGTCAGGCTGCGAAATCAAAAGTTCTGGCACGTTTACGCCTAATTTAGCCGCATATTGCGGGTCTAGCGCGTGCTCCGCATCGATAAACGCTGCCACGCCGCCTAGTTTTTGCATTTCTGCAATCACAGAAAGCGTTAAAGTGGTTTTGCCAGATGACTCAGGGCCATAAATTTCAATCACACGGCCACGCGGCAAGCCGCCTATGCCCAGCGCAATATCCAGCCCTAGTGAACCAGTTGAAACCGATTGAATGTCTTCACCAATGTCAGAATCGCCCATGCGCATGATGGAGCCTTTGCCAAATTGCTTTTCAATTTGCGCTAGTGCGGCGGCCAGTGCTTTGCTTTTATTGTCATCCATGGGTTTTTACCTTGTAATTAGAGGGACTTAATTTAAGCCGTAATTATTCCATAATTTGCGCTTTAACGTAAGCAAAACAAGGCGGTATTTGCGGGTAATAAACTGAACTGATGTTCATTTATTATGTCAATGATACTGTAGTTAATACGTTTTTTGCTCTGGGAGAGTAGTTTTTTGGAGGAGAAATATGATGAAGTTAATTCATTCTGTAGTGTTAGCATTAGCAATAAGCGCAGCATCAATTTCAAGCGTGCAAGCGCGCGATTCATTTAGTTTGGGCATTAATATTGGTGGCTACGGCTACGCGCCGCCTGTGGTCTATTATCCAGCACCCGTTTATTATAGCGAGCCTGTTTATTATAGCGAGCCAGTAACTTATTACCGTCCAGCACCACGCTATTATGGCTATGCGCCTACTGTAGTGTCTTTTGGCTATCAAAATTACGGCGGCCATCACTATCGTGGTCATCACCGTGGCCATCATGGCTGGGATCGCGGAAACCGTGGTCACCGTGGTCATGACGGTTGGAATCGTGGCCGTGGTCATCATGACGACGACGATTAAATTAGTTTAACGCTTTTTTAACTGATCAATAAGCTGCCTCATTAAAAATGTGGTGGCTTGTTGGCGGATTTTTCTGCGATTGCCATCAAAATTTTTGGTCATTGTCATTGTTGGCTGATTAGCTTCTGCCCAAGCAAAACACACCGTGCCGACAGGCTTATCCGCTGTCCCGCCATCTGGCCCTGCGATTCCTGTAATACTTCCAGCAATATGTGCTTGGCTACGCTTTAAAGCACCAAAAGCCATTTCAGCTGCAGTTTGTTCGCTCACCGCACCAAAAGTTTCAAGTGTTTGCGCTGAAACGCCCAGCATGTCGATTTTAGCTTGGTTGCTATACGTGACAAATCCTCTATCAAACCAAGCCGAGCTACCAGCCACACTAGTAACCGTTTGCGCCACCATGCCGCCAGTGCAAGATTCTGCCAGAGCTAGTATAAATCCGTGCGCTTTTAAGGCTGCGCCTAACTCAATTGACAATGTGGCGAGTTCCGCCATCAGAAAGCCAGTATAAATAAAGGTAAAAAATTAGCCACATGCTAGCCATAGCATACAGCGCCGCTAGCAAATCATCGAACATCACGCCAAAACCATTTTTGAGCTTTGCATCAAAATAGCTAATCGGAAATGGTTTCCAAATATCAAACAAACGAAACAACAAAAATGCCAGCAAACAAGTGAGCCAGTGCAGGTGCGCAATAGTAAGCACTAACATCATCGCCACAATTTCGTCCCACACGATCGCGCCGTGATCGCTCACACCCAAATCTTTACTCGTCTTATCGCACACATAAATGCCAAATAAAAATAGCACGGCGATAATCATCAGTTGCGTGCTAAATGAATAATTGAAAATCAACCAAAATAGCGGAAAACCGACCAGCGTGCCGAACGTGCCAGGTGCTTTTGGCGCCAAGCCGCTGCCAAAACCCAGCGCGAAAAAGTGCGCGGGGTGGGCGAGTAAAAATTTAATATCAGGATTAGCCAAAATGGTCAAAACCTTGTTTTAAAAGCGTAATTTGATTTTTTTTATAATAAGCCTGTAAGCCAATATCTGTGCGGGTGCTGGCAATGCATGTAATTACTAGATTAAGTTGCTTACTTAACAAATTAATCTCTTCGCATTTGCTCTTGGGCGCGGTAAAGCATAGCTCATAGTCATCACCACCAGCCAATAACATTTGCTGTGTCTCGGCGTTATCTAAATCATTTTTAAAATATTCAATGCAAGGGATTTTTTCTAAATCCAGCGTTGCACCACAATGAGAGGCTTTAAGTATATGCCCTAAATCCGCCAGTAAGCCATCAGAAACATCAATACAACTGGTGGCAATGCTACGCAGAGCTAATCCTAGAGCGGCTCGTGGCGTAGGGGTGTGTAGCGTGTTTAAGCAAGCGGGCAGGGTGTCTTCTGGAACATGCGTTTTACCTTGCAAATGCGCCAAACCTAAAGCGGCGCTGCCAAGTCGACCACTCACCCAAATGTCATCGCCCACTTGTGCGCCACTGCGTTTAATTGCTTGACCAGTAGGCACTTCGCCCATAATGGTGACGCTAATATTGAGTGGTCCACGCGTGGTGTCGCCGCCGATTAAATCAATATTAAACGCCTCAGCGCAAGCAAAAAAACCGCGTGAAAATTTGCTTAACCAAGCTTCGTTTACTTCAGGCAAAGCAATCGCCAAGGTCGCCCATTTGGCTTGTGCGCCCATCGCCGCCATATCAGAGACATTGACTGCAAGCGCCTTCCAGCCAACATCATAAGGCGCGGCATCGTGAAAAAAGTGCGTACCCGCTACCAACATATCACTTGAAATAGCGAGCTGCATGCCAGCACCCATGCTGATTAAAGCTGCATCATCACCAATGCCCAAGCTGGTATGCCGTGTTGGGACAGTGAAATATTGATTAATAAGGTTAAATTCAGGCGTCATAGTGATTGTCTATTTGTAATTCTTTGCAATAATGCAAAAATTACCAAGCCAACGTAAACGCCTACAAAATC
Source organism: Methylotenera sp. (assembly GCA_031364385.1). Classification (GTDB taxonomy): domain Bacteria; phylum Pseudomonadota; class Gammaproteobacteria; order Burkholderiales; family Methylophilaceae; genus Methylotenera_A. The sequence goes on along the minus strand of JANLWF010000006.1, from coordinate 7,575 downwards.
TGCCACCCAATCATAAATACTGGCTTGGCGCGTGATGGTGAACAAGTTTTGCAGCACCTCAATAATTGCACCATAAAGAATTAAACCAATTGCAAGGTAATATCTGTGTAAGTAAGCGTGAGCACCAAGCAGTGAAAGCATCATAAAAACTAGCACATGTTGTAATTTATCCCAATGCATCCATCCAGCTTGTTTTGGCGCAAGTTCGATTAACATGAGTATTGTAGTGAAGATTAGCATAGCCCAAAAAATTGTAGGAATGGCTCGCAATGCTAACTGGTAAAGTAGTCTCATACGTTTTTAGCTTTATGCTGGCTTAACTGCTGATTTTGGCCGAAACGCTTTAATTATAGACTCATTGGTCTCAATATAAGGCGCGCCGATAAGGTCTAAACAATACGGCACGGCGGCAAATATGCCATGCACCACTTGCTTTCCATTCCCGTCTTTTAAGCCTTCTAGCGTTTCTTGAATGGCTTTGGGTTGGCCTGGCAGGTTGATAATTAAACACTGTTTGCGAATGACTGCAACTTGCCTTGAAAGTAGTGCAGTTGGCACAAAATTTAGGCTAATCTGGCGCATTTGTTCACCGAAGCCAGGCATTTGCTTGTGGCCTATATTAAGCGTAGCTTCTGGCGTTACGTCTCGTAGAGCAGGGCCAGTGCCGCCTGTAGTGAATATTAAATGGCATCCAAGGTAGTCAACCAACTCTTTTAAGGTGCTTTCAATTTCAGCTTGTTCATCGGCGATTAGGCGTGTTTCAAAAATAATAGGTGTAATCACAGCGCGTTCAAGCCAATCTTGCAGGCTGGGGATGCCTTTATCCTCATACACACCACTACTTGCGCGATCGCTAATGGAAACTAAACCAATTTTAATGAATTCTTTTGTCATTCGTTTGTCTGTACACTTGTGATTAAAATCATGCGTTAAGTATTTATAGAAACCTAACTTATTATAGAGGACTTTTTCAAAGTGCAGAAAATCAATCATCCCTTAATTAAAACATCGTCAACTACCAACGTAATGGCTGTGGCACAAAGCAAAAAAGTGGCCGCAAAATTTATGCTAGTAAGTTTGCTTGCGATGGGCACGTTGCTATTAGCAACCAAATCGTTTGCAGCTGATACTAACTTGTATGAAAAAAATTATAAAGTGCAAAATACGGGCAATTTAAGCTCGCTAGAAGCCAACCCAGATACCAAAATTTATGTGAGCAATCACAAAGATGAAGATAATATTAGCATGTTAGAGAACGGTTATGACATGATGGGTTCTAGCGGCTTTGAAGGAAACGGTGTGCTGCCAGAACTTGCATTGCAGCATGCAAAGGCGATTAAGGCTGACACTGTGCTGATATATAAAAAATATGCTTCGGCCAAAAATTCAGCCTCTAAATTAGAATTAATTAGAGAAGCCGCAAAAAAAGGCGGTGAAATTGATGATAAAGACTTGAAAGAAGAGGCTATACAATATAATTATTATGCAAGTTATTGGGCGAAACTGCCTGCGCCATTATTAGGCGTTCATATCATTAAATTAGCCAGCAGAGACGACGAGACCGAGCAAGTGGTTGAAAAAAAGGGTTTAAAAGTGCTGGCAGTGATTAAAGATTCGCCAGCAGCCAAGGCGGGCTTGCTTCGAGGCGATGTACTGCTTAAAATTAGCGATGTAGAATTGAATAAGCCAGAAGAGCTCTCTTCAGTTGTTAGAAAGTTTCAAGGGCAAGATGTGGTGATTGAATATGCGCGCAATGACGTGAAAGTGGCGACTAAGGCGCAGATTAATAGTAGAAATTAAGCAGTACTTTATCCCTCCCCATGAAGGGGGGGCTAGGGTGGGGATGGGATAAATTTAGCTTTCTAGCAAACCCAGCTTGCCCGCTACCCATTTAGTCGTCGTTGCTTGCACGATAATGGTGATGAGTATGGCTAAAAAAGTCACCGATGCGATTACATCGCTATATGGCACTTTTAAACCCACTAACATACCCGCTAACGCACCTGGAATTACCCCAGTCTCGCGCGTCCAACACATAAACAACAACTCCTGCAACGTCCATTTGGCGCGTCTGTCAGGTAGAGCGCAAGCAAACACAGTTAATGGCCTGCCAATCAGCATAAACACCAGTACTACACCAAGCGCAGGCCAGAAATATTGCTGCAACAAGGCAAAATTCACTTGCGAGCCCAGTAATACAAAGATAAAAATACGCATAATTAGCGAGGTGGTGAGGATGAAATCTTCCAGTTTTAGTTCCTCAGATTTACTCATTTTAAAGCCGAATACGTCTTTATTGCCCAGCACTAGTCCGAATGCAAACACCGCCATAAAGCCGCTGGCGTGCAGATTGTCCACACTTAAATACGCGCCTGCGACCGACATAATGGTGACTACAGGCGCGTATTCGGCCAAAAAGCTATATTTCTCGTGCGCGATAAATAAGGCTGCCAAATAACCTAAAACCGCGCCGCCAAGTAGGCCCAGTAGCGATTGCTGCAATAATGAAATTAAACTATCACCCAGTGAAAAGCCGCTATTCGAGGTGGCGACAGCTAAAATAGTGAAGGTTAATATCGCGCCCATGGCGTCGTTAAAAGCGGATTCACTCATGACGGTTTGTGCGACTTTGGCGCGAATTTTTACTTGCTTGAATATGGGTACTAAAGTTGCAGGGTCGGTGGAGGCGATTACCGCGCCCAATAACAATGCGAAAATAAATGGCAGGCCAAGTAAATATTGGGCGGCGTAGGCGGTAACAAAAGTGCTGATCAGCACGCCGATGGTGGAGATAATCAGTAAGGTTGGCCAGACAGTTTTCAGCACTTTTAGGCGCACGCTGGCGCCGCCGTCAAACAGAATGTAGCAAGAGCCAAAAATCAGCAATAATTGGTTGAGGGTCGAATCGACTTTAACATCGATTATGCCAAAGCCTGCGCCGCCAAGCACGATGCCAGCCAGCAAGAACAGCACGACATCGGGCACCTTGATGATGCGCGCGATAAAGCCTGTAAAGGTACCTGTGGCTAAGATAATGCCTAGCAAAAACAATAATTCTTTGGCGTGCAGAATAGCGGGAGAAGTTTCCATACGCTTACTTTAGTCGTCTAGTTTAGTTTCACCTGGCTCAGTTTCTATTGACCCAGCTTCAATATCAGAGCCAGCTTCAGAAACCTCACGAATCAATTTAAACAATTCGCGGCTGCTTTTGGGCGGTTTTTGGGCGGCTTCTTCGCGCTGGGCGTTTCTAATTAAAGTGCGTAAAAGCTGAATATCCGCTTGTGGAAAGGCGATTAAGAATTCAGGTAAAGCTTTAGAATCAGCAATTAAGCGCGTGCGCCAGCGTTCCATGGTGTGAAAGCGCGCGTTTTCTTGCACGTTTTTGCCTTCCCAAGCTTGCAATTGCTCCACAATCGGCGCGCTATCAATATCGCGCATCAGTCTGCCTAAGTATTGTAATTGGCGGCGAATTGCTCCATTTGCAGTCAGCCGTTTCGCCTCCATTACCGCGTCAAATAAGGCTTCTGGCAATTCGAGCTTGATTAATCTATCTTTAGATAAATCAATTAGCTTTTTGCCGATGCTTTGTGCTGCATCGGCCTCGGCTTTTAGCTTAGTTTTGCTGATAGGCACATCAGCTTCAGGGTCAATCGAATAGTTTTTTTCAGCCACGTTGTTATGAGTCCAGCAGATACAAGGTTGTTATACGGTATGATAACATTTTTACAGTTTCGACTTAAACTTAATGGCGGCTTGAGCGCTGGGTAAACCAACACAATGGAATTAAATAGCTTAAAACAAATCACGCAGGATGTGCTGAAATTAGCCAAGCAAGCGGGTGCGTCATCCGCCGAAACCGAGGTGAGTTATGGCACAGGCCAGAACGTTTCGGTACGGATGGGTGAGGCGGAAAATATTGAATATAACCGCGATAAAGGTGTTTCGGTGACCGTGTATTTTGGTCAACAGAAAGGGCATGCCAGTAGCTCTGATTTAAGCCCGCAAGCATTGAAAGACACAGTAGAAGCTGCTTGTAATATCGCCAAATACACCGCCAAAGATGAGTTTTGCGGCTTGGCCGATGCCAACTTAATGGCAACAGAAACGTCAGATTTAGATTTGTATCATCCATGGAATATTAGCGTAGAAGCTGCGATTGAAATCGCCAAAACTTGCGAAGCAGCGGCAATGGATGTGGACAGAAAACGCATCACCAATTCTGAGGGCGCTGGTGTTTCTAATAGTGAAAGCGTGTTTGCCTACGCCAATAGCCACGGCTTTGTTGGTGGCTACCCTAGCTCGCGCCATAGCATTAGCTGCTCGGTCATTGCAGAAGATAATGATGCAATGCAGCGCGATTATTGGTACACCAACGCTAGAGATATGACCGACATGGAATCAGCCCACTATGTAGGTAAACTGGCTGGCGAGCGCACTGTAAGGCGCTTAGGCGCGCAAACTATTAGCACTTGCCAAGTGCCAGTGTTGTTTGAAGCGCCATTGGCTAGCGGCTTAATTTCATCGCTAGTCGGCGCAGTTTCTGGCGGTAGTTTGTATCGTAAATCGTCTTTTTTAATGAATAGCTTGGGCACACAAATCGCCTCGTCGCTGTTGAATATTGAAGAATTACCACACCTTAAAAAAGGCTTCGCCAGTAGCCCGTTTGATAGCGAGGGTGTGGCGACAAAATCACGCAAATTAGTCGAAAATGGGGTATTGCAAGGCTATGTGCTGGGCAGTTATTCGGCACGCAAATTAGGCATGCAAACTACAGGCAATGCAGGTGGTAGCCATAATTTAATCGTACGATCAACAGGCCAAGATTTTGCTGATTTATTAAAACTCATGGGCACAGGCCTGCTTGTCACCGAGGTGCTGGGTCACGGCTTAAACATGGTCACAGGCGATTATTCGCGCGGCGCAGCGGGCTTCTGGGTAGAAAATGGCGTGATTGCTTATCCAGTAGAGGAAATTACTATCGCTGGTAATATGAGCAACATGCTAAAACAGATTGTTGCGGTGGGTAGCGATGTGATTGCGCAAAGCTCAAAACAAACTGGCTCAATTTTGATTGAGAAAATGACGGTCGCTTCTGGCGAGTAAGTAAAAGCAAGCCTATAAAAAAGCCCCAGTCAAAGGGGCTTATTTATTATTGAGTTAAGTGCTTATTGAGCGGGCCCAGGTTCTGCCTTGTTCCCAACAGCTGGGTCTTCAACCGCAGGCTCGTCATCAGCCGCTTCAAAGCCATCAGCTGCAGGTGTATCGCTAACTGCGCCATCGTTAACCAAGCTTTGACGACGCTGCAAGTAAGCGTCACGCGTAAAGGCGTATGGGTCAAGCGACGCATCGTCTGCAATGTCTTTGGCATCGAGTAATTCTGTGCGTCTATCGATAAACTGTGCGGCACGCAATTGGTTGTGCAGTCTTATTTGACCAATATTGTGTGTGTAAGTAATTGGATCGCTAGTGGCGATATCAAACACCATGCCAGTGGTATCGCGCAAGCTACTTGGACCTAAAAACGGCAGTACCAAGTAGGCACCATTTCCTGCGCCCCAATACCCTAAAGTTTGTCCAAAATCTTCTTTACGGTTGGGAATGTTATCCATGGCAGCGACATCAATAAAGCCAGCTAAGCCAAAAGTGCTGTTGATGATAAAACGGCCAGCATCAGTAAATGCATTGGCAAATTTAAGTTGCAATAAATCGTTTAAAACCGTAGTAATTGAGCCTAAGTTATTGAAAAAGTTATTAAAACCTTTACGCACTGGTGTTGGTGTAATGGCTTTATAGGCGGTTGCAACTGGTTTGAATAATGCTCTATCGGTTACGTCATTAAATTTATAAATGCCGCGATTTATGCCCTCTAGCGGGTCTTTATTGGCTTGTGTGGCGCAACCTGATATTAACAGTGCCATCACACAGCCGAGTAAGAGTAAAAGTGTTTTAAATTTTAGTTGCATTGTTTCAATCACTTATTTTTAGAGTTTTATTAAAGTTTACTATTAAAGTATATTAACAGTAATTATCGCTGACGCATACTGGTGTTGTCTAGCGTTAAAAAATCGCTACTATTCAAAGCGCTTACTATGTTGCTAAAAAACAACAGCAAAATTGCTAGTCTCTAACTAGTTAAGCAACAATTATGCCTGTGATTTTTTTATTGCTGATTTATTTGGCAGCTTTTGTATAAGTTTAGCGCCAGTACACGCTGTGCAGCATGATCGATAATCGGCGCAGGGTAATTTGTGCCGATCATTACACCGCTTGATTGTTGCCTAATTGACGACATTTGCCATGGTTTGTGTATTTCTTCGTCACTACAGTTGGCTATTTCAGGCACATACTTGCGAATAAATTTGCCCGCTGGGTCAAACTTTTCACTTTGTGTGATGGGATTAAAGATGCGAAACCAAGGCTGTGCATCGCAGCCTGTGCTGGCTGCCCATTGCCAGCCGCCATTATTGGCGCTCAGGTCAAAATCAATTAAATTTTCTGCAAAATAACGCTCGCCCCAACGCCAGTCTATTAACAAATCTTTCACCAAAAAGCTCGCTACAACCATCCTTAGCCTGTTGTGCATAAAGCCTGTGCTATTGATTTGGCGCATGGCCGCGTCGATTAGTGGGTAACCTGTTTTGCCTTCACACCAAGCTTTGAATAAAGCTTTATCATTTGGAAATGGCAGATTTTCAAATTCGGCTTTGTAAGCTCTGCCCGCTGCCACCTGTGGATGGTGATGCAAAATTTGAAAATAAAAGTCGCGCCAAATGAGCTCGTTAAGCCATACCTGAGAGCCAGCATTGGCGTGGTTTCTGGCCTGCCTTGCTAAATGCCTTATCGAAACCGTACCAAAGCGCAAATGTACGGACATATAGGAAACGCCTTTTACGGCTGGAAAATTGCGTGCGTCTTTGTATTGATACATGCGCGCTTCAAAATCTGTAAATAATTGCGCACCACCACTCATACCAGTTGGCAGGCGCATGTTAGCTAAATTAGTGCGCGCAAAACCCATGCTTTCTAAACTGATTAATTCGCTTCGCTCAATTTTGGCTAAGTTGTGAATGTAGCTATCAACTGAGTAGGGCTTGAGGTAAAAATCGTCGAGTTTTTTTAGATGCGCGTTTTTATAAGGGGTAAACACGGTGTAAGGCTTATTACTTAAGCTTAAAACTTCGTCTTTTTCAAACAATACTTGGTCTTTAAAACTGTGAAACTCGATATTGTTTTGTGCCAGTTTTGCAGCAACTTGTGCATCTCGAGCAACTGCGTTTGGCTCATAATCTCGATTGGCAAACACCGCATGAATATTGGCTTGTAGAGCATAGGTTGGAATAAGTTCACGCGCTTTGCCGTGCATCACAATTAAATCACCACCGTTTGCTTGCAGCGCGGCTTTAAGCTCGCGCACGCTTTCCCAAATAAACTCTACACGGCGATCTTGTTTGTTGCTGAGCTTGTCTAAAATTTCTGTATCGAACACAAATATACAAAACACTTGGTTTGATGTTTTTAGTGCGTGATACAAAGCCGCGTGATCAAAATCACGTAAATCGCGGCGAAACCATACCA
>JANLWF010000373.1:0-1975 GCA_031364385.1 Methylotenera sp. | reverse complement strand
ATTACTGGCGTTAATCGCAAACTCTTGCGTGTCTTCTGGCACACGCATGTTGGCTTGTGTTAGTACAAATTTGCCGCTAGTTTTATCCAAAGTAAAACATTGCACGCCAGCACCAAAAGTGAACACTAAAATCGTAGATGGCCCGTAAATAGCATAGCCCGCTAACACTTGCTCAGTGCCTTTTACCAGAAAATCTGCTACTTGCGTTGCTCTGCCAACTGGCGCTTTCAATATTGAGAAGATTGAGCCAACCGCAACATTAACTTCGATATTAGATGAGCCATCTAAAGGGTCAAACACCGTTAAATAATTGGGTTTGGAGACATCTTTTGATAATAAAATCGCTTGTTCAAGCTCCTCCGAAACCATGCCCGCAACCGCATCGCAAGCTTGCAAATTTGCTACGAAACAATCGTTCGTCAACAAATCCAGCTTGGCCTGTTGCTCACCTTGCACATTTTCGTTATCAAGCTTGCCCAGCTGACCTTTTAAGGGCGCGGTTTCTACCATGTTAGCCACTTGCTTAACGCTTTCTGCAATGGCTTTAATCACCATTTCCAGTCGCTGGTCTGCTTCAGATTGACTGAATTTTTCGTTTAAAAAAGTATCAAGGTTTTTTTGCAATTTGTTCACCATTTAGCCCGCCTTCAAACACGCGTGAAGCGCGAATATCGGCCTCAGTAATCAAGGATAAGTCTTCTGCTGTTGTTTCTTTTTTATGCGTAATTGCATCGTTAAATAGTCGGTTCGCTTGCCGCAATCTCGCACGATCTAACGCGTTGCGAATCGAGCGCGCATTAGCGAAATGTGGTTGTTGCTTGCGCTTTTGAATATAGTCTTTCATCGCACTATAAGCAGTTTTATCCAAATTATAATGCATAGAACCTGCCATCAATTTTGTAATTTCCAGCAACTCGTTTTCATCATAATCAGGAAAGTCAACATGATGTGCAATGCGTGACGACATGCCAGGGTTAGATTTAAAAAACGTACCCATACGATCATGATAACCCGCCAAAATCACCACTAAATCGTCTCTGTGGTTTTCCATAGTTTGCAATAAAATTTCAATCGATTCTTGCCCGTAATCGCGCTCGTTCTCTGGCTTGTAGAGGTAATAAGCCTCGTCAATAAACAATACACCGCCCATGGCTTTTTTAATCACTTCTTTGGTTTTTGGCGCGGTATGGCCGATGTATTGGCCCACTAAATCATCGCGTGTCACGCTGATAACATGATTCTGTCGTATGTAGCCTAAACGATGCAGAATATCCGCCATTTTAAGTGCGACTGTGGTTTTGCCTGTACCAGGGTTGCCAGTAAAGCACATGTGCAAGCTCGGTTTAGCAGCCTCAATACCTAATTGTAGCCTAGCTTTTGTAATGAGCAAATAAGCCGCAATCTCGCGAATGCGCTGCTTCACAGGCACTAGCCCGACTAAATCTTGGTCAAGCTCATCCAGCACCTCGTTGATATGAGATTCATTTAATAGCGCCTGAATGTCAATTTTGTCGGTTTTAGTAGTCATGTCAATTAGTAGCGTTCGCCTTCAGGTTTATCTGTGGCGTAAGATTGAATAGTATAGCGAATATTGCGTCCATTAGTCTCCTGACGCACTAAGCCAAAGCCAGGTTCGTTTTTAGGGCGATTCACAATATAAGACATAGTTGGGCTTTCCACGCCGCGCACCGAGCTAAACGCCATCACGCGAATGTAGTGATTTGGGAAGGTTTTGCGGCAATTATTTATCTCCATCAAAATGCCCGCAGGGTCTTTCAAATCAAACATTGGCGCGCCGTACATTTCCCAATAGGTGTTGCGTGGGTGTGGATCATCGGTATATTCCACCGATATTGCCCAGCCTTTGCCGAGTGCATATTTAATTTGGGCGGTGATTTGCACATCAGTCAGTGGTGGCAGAAACGAAAATTGCCCTTGTGTAACAATTCCATTTGGATTGGTCATCATGATAAAT
>JANLWF010000370.1:0-1972 GCA_031364385.1 Methylotenera sp. | reverse complement strand
CCCAGCAGCGCACCAATGCCTGCGCCCCACAGCGCGTATTTACTGGCACCTACTTTTTTGGCTGTCATTATTGAAGCAACAAAATCAACCACCCAAGCCAATAATGCAATAAGGCCAATAATGACCATGCTAAGTATGCTGACTTTATCAAACGAATCATGCCAAGCCGCTAATAATAAGCCTGCATAAACTAGCGGTACGCCTGGCAACATCGGCAAAATAGTGCCAGCGATACCTATTACCACCAATAAAATTGCAACTAATATTTGCCAATCCATCACGTCTCTCCTTTATGGTAGCTCTGCAAAGCGCATCCTAGCCTGAATAGTGGCAGTGCGACGATTCAAATAACGGGTGTCTCTATGTGCATCATAAAAACGTGGATTGGGCACCATCGCTGCCAGCTTTGCCGCTTGCGTTTTGCCTAAACCGCCTGCACTGGTTTTAAAATAATGTCGTGCAGCGGCTTCTGCACCAAATACGCCATTGCCCCATTCAATTACGTTTAAATAAATTTCTAATATGCGGCGTTTGCTGAGCATTTTTTCTAACATCAGCGTAATTACTGCTTCTTCCGCCTTGCGCCAAGGGGTGCGGCTGGCAGATAAAAATAGGTTTTTAGCGAGCTGTTGACTAATTGTAGAGCCACCGCCAACGATTTTGCCTTTTTTAATGTTTTTCTCGTAAGCTTTTTCGATGCCTTCCCAATCAAAGCCTTCATGATTTTTAAATTTAGCATCTTCACTGGCAATCACTGCGCGCTTTAAGTGGGTCGATATTTTGTCGTAAGCTACCCATTTATACTTAAGCTCGGCATCTGGCTTGGTTTCTTGAATAATTTCTAACCTATCCTCCATAAACTTGGTGGAAGATGGGTTGAACTTAATCCACCAGCAAATGTGCAAAAAAATCCACAGTTGGTATAACAACACAAAAAGCACACACAGTACAAATAAGCGCTTAAAAAGCCCACCAACACTTAATGAGACGTTTGGTGATTTGTAAAACAACCAACGCAGCAATTGACTAACTTCTCATCATTTTAATAACTGGCGCGGTTTCTGGACGCACGCCACGCCATAAGTAAAATGCTTCCGCAGCTTGCTCTACCAACATGCCAAATCCATCAGCCACTTGCGCGCCATTTTCTTTCGCTTGCTTCATAAAAGCCGTTTCGCGGCCATACATCATGTCGTATGCCAAACAATTCCCGCCAAAGACAATATCTGGAAGAGGTAAAGTGGCATCACTCAAACCTGCCGATGTTGCATTAATAATTAAATCATATGGCTTTTCAAGAGATTCAAATTTACTAGCCTTTGCTTCATAGTCCTTTATAGCCATGACAAGCTGCAGAGCCTTATCATGTGTGCGGTTTGCAATAGTTATACTTTTAGCACCCAGCAATGAATTTAAAATCCCGTGAGCTGCACCACCTGCGCCTAAAATCAATATATGTTTATTTGCAATAGAAAAACCAAGGTTTTGCTCAATATCATTGCGCAAACCTACTCCATCAGTATTGTCTCCATGAATTTTACCTTTGATATTAATCAGCGTATTAACTGCACCTGAACCAGAAGTTATCGCTCGAGCACTGAGGCTATAGCAAATTTTGTAAGCCTCAAACTTAAACGGCACGGTGACGTTCGCACCCTTAAAGCCTTTGTTGATTAAATCTTGAATAGTTGCTGCAAAGCCGTCTAATGGCGCTAGCACAACCTCATAGCTTATATCTTGGTCAGTTTGCTTTGCAAATTCCGCATGTATTAATGGCGATTTACTGTGTGCAATAGGGTTGCCAATGACGGCGTACTTATCTGTCACTATCTAGTTACTCCAAGGCAAGCCAGCATGCTTCCAGCCATTAATCAAGGTGCGTTGCTTTTGCGCATTGGCTTCGCCTTCAAACCCTTCAAGCATATTATAAGCGGTGTAGCCCAACTCTTCAGCCACCACGGCTGCATTGTGA
>JANLWF010000351.1:0-2638 GCA_031364385.1 Methylotenera sp. | reverse complement strand
CGACCACCAAATGAACATGAAAATATCGGAAGAGTTTGGCAACTACTTTGCGCGTATTCCGCTAAAAGCCACGCCACATATTATGTGTGGTAATGCGCTTAAAATTACATGGGCTGAAGAGCTACCTCATTTCGACTACATATTTGGCAATCCACCTTTTATTGGTTACACACAACGTTCAGCCTTACAAAAAGCAGATATGGAATTGGTTTGCCATGACATTCATGGCGCAGGGGTACTGGATTTTGTTGCCGCTTGGTATGTTAAATCAGCTCGATATATTCGTGGAGATTACATCCGAGGTAATTTGATAGTACCAACACCAGATGAACAATCTAGGATGAGAGGTATCCCAGTAGATGACGAATACAAAAAAATGTATGAGTCATGGCAAAACTCCAAACCCAATCCTCAAACAAAATGTGCATTTGTTTCTACCAACAGTATTACACAAGGCGAGCAAGTTGGCGTGCTGTGGTCTTGGATGTTGGCGCAAGGCATCAAAATCCATTTTGCCCACCGCACCTTTAGTTGGAACAACGAAGCGCGCGGCAAAGCGGCTGTGCATTGCGTGATTATCGGTTTTGGCTTGCAAGATGTGGCCGATAAAACCATTTATGAATACGCTGATATTAAAGGTGAGCCACATTCAGTCAAGGCCAATAACATCAATCCATATTTGGTCGATGCGCCAGATGTAATGCTTGAAAAACGGCGTGGTCCAATATGCAATGTGCTTACCATTACGCGCGGTAGCCAGCCGACAGATGGCGGACATTTGCTGATGGATGAACCAGAAATGTTAGAATTATTGAAAAACGAACCACAAGCTGAGCGATGGATAAGACCATTTGCAATGGGTGACGAATTTATAAACAATATAAAACGCCATTGTTTATGGTTGGTGGATTGCTCACCCAGCGAGTTAAGACAAATGCCGCATGTATTGGCGCGAGTAGAAAAAGTAAAACAAATGCGGCTAGCCAGTAAAAAACTGGCTACGCAAACATTGGCAACGCAACCAACGCGCTTTGGAGAATTAAGGCAACCCAAAACTGATTATTTAGCCATTCCAAGAGTTTCGTCGGAAAGGCGTTTGTTTATTCCAATCGGCTTTCTTCCAGCAACTTTCATCGCTGGTGATAAGTTACAAACAATAGAAAATGCAACTAATTTTCACTTTGGCCTACTTTCGTCCACCATGCACAACGCTTGGATGCGCGCAGTATCTGGGCGCTTAGAAAGTCGTTACAGTTATTCTGCAAGCATCGTTTACAACAACTTCCCATGGCCTGCCCCGCAAGCCAATAGCCATGCGGTAGTTGAGGCGTGTGCCCAACTGGTTTTAGATGCACGCGCAGCGCACCCAAACGCCTCACTGGCCGATTTGTACGACCCGCTGACCATGCCTGCCAACTTGCTTAAAGCGCATCAAGCGCTGGATAAAGCCGTGGATGCAGCTTATGGCTACAAAGGCGCGGCGACAGACGCAGCGCGCGTGGCGTTTTTGTTTGAGCGTTACCAAGCATTAACATCGCTATTACCAGTAGAAAAAGTTAAAAAGACTCGAAAAAAATAATGGTAACAAAAAGCCCAGTGATTGCTCACTGGGCTTTTTAATCTAAAAAAAGATTACATATTACCTAAAACTAAATTAAGCGATGTTTGCACCAACAATGGCGGCCATTTGCATCATATCAACGGTTTCGCCTACTTGAATGCCTGTCAGGTCAGTTAATTTACCTGATTTGCTGGTTGAATTTGTGTTTTTGAAAATTGGGTGCAATTTAGCATCGCACACAATGTATTTGCCTGCATCCATCGCTGCGCCGTTTACAGTTTTAGTCTGTAATTTGTTGGCTTTAATGTAATCCCATAGTTTTTTTGTGATTTCAGTACGTGGGAGTGAGCTTGCGCCTACTAGAGCTGCAAGCTCACTTTTCATTGTAACTGGGGTGCTTAAACCTTTTGCTTCTGCCATTTTACTATCCTCAATTTGTTGTTTAGGGTGTAGATGAAACTTTGTTAATGTTCGAGTATGGCACATATAAACAGATATTAGCAAACAGAGTTGCGCAAAAAAAGCCCAGTGATTGCTCACTGGGCTTTTCAAATTTAATTAACCCTAATTAAACTTATTTATTCATTACGTACATTGTTACTTCAAAGCCAAAACGCATTTCAGTAGCTGCTGGTGTTGTCCACATGATAGATTCCTTTTTCAATGTACTCACAACAATATGTCGTGTTCGTATGCTTCACATTATGAGCTAAGGCAAAAAATTTACCCTATGCACTCTGCGTAAATTTGCCTAATGATTATACTTAAAGTTATTTTTCAAAAATTTATTGCTTAAGCTCTTGGCCATCGGCGTAAATGCTTTTATATTTAACGCTACCATCCTTGTTCCATGCGGTTTCTAGGCCTTCTTTTTTACCATTTACAAAGTTAGCTTGTACGCGTTTTTGGCCATTGTCATACCATTGTGTAAAGCTGCCATGCTCACGCCCAGCTTTGTAGTTTGCCTCTAGCTTTAATTGGCCAGTTTCGTACCATTGGTTCCAAACACCATCTTCTTTATGGTTAATATAATGAGTTTGAATTTGCTTTTTACCGCTGGGGTACCAAAAAATCTCT
>JANLWF010000332.1:0-2270 GCA_031364385.1 Methylotenera sp. | reverse complement strand
TCATCTACTTAATCTCACCCTCGTCATTCTCGCGGAATCGAAAATCCAGTAGTTTTTGATTTTGTATTTTATTTATTTTAAACTAAAACTTAAAGTGGATTCCCGCCTGCGCGGGAATGACGGAACTTGAGAAGTTCATACGGAGCTATATATTTGTAGTAATATTTGATATGGTCAATTGCTGGGCTTCTAAACTAAATGATTGCTGCGATAAATTTAGCAGAGAGCATTTGATATCAGCCTCTCTATTTCCAAAATCAAATACCATATTCGTTCAAGGTTTTCATTGGTGTCAAAATGAACAAAAGGAAATTGGGCTAGCTAGTTTAACTTCAAAAATTCTATGCAAACATCATAACAACTCTTTATCACAACTAGACACGGCTGCTGGACATGCATTCAATAATTTTGAATACATATCTGAATTAATAGCAGAAGCAAATCAAAATAACGGACGTTTCAAAGTTAAGGATTCCCATGTTAATGCTCTATTACTCGAACGTTGGCTTTTAAAGACCTTAATCAATGTTTGTTATAAGAAAAAACTTTTAATCGGCAACAGCAGTGAACTCGGATTACCTGATGATAATCTTGTCAGAATTTGCTTTGGTAAGAGTAAGTTTTTAGATGGTGCTGGCATGTATATCGCGGCTAATAAGGGTGATTGGATGGGTTTCGGCTCACATCTAAATATAAATCCGCTAATTGAAGAATCCGAAAATAAAGTGGTGGGATGTATGTTTTCATTTGCTGGTTTACTAATTTTTTTGTGGCTTATGCCTGAAAAGCTACCAAATAATTTTGATTGGATAAAACAACGTAAGCCAGAATGGATAAATGTCCAGCCTAGTAGGCCATTCAAGAAAATGAAATTTAAGATACCTAGCGGACATTCACATACACTTCACTTTAATTGGTAGATATTAACCCGCCGCCTTTTTCACAACTTCCGAAATTTCTTCCGCGAGTTTTTGCACCAGTTTTGCATCTTGGCCTTCAACCATCACGCGGATTTTTGGCTCAGTACCAGAAGCGCGCAGTAGCACACGGCCTGCATCTTTTAGCTCAAACTCAGCGCTTTTAACTGCTTCTTTAAGTTGTGGTATGTTCAGGTCTAATTTCGTTTGATCTGCTTTAGGTTTATAGGTCACGTTAATTAGCACTTGCGGGTATAGCACCAACTCTGCGCCCATTTGGGTGAGCGTTTTACCGCTTTGTTTTAGCGCATGAAGCACCTGTAGCGCCGCGATAATCGCATCACCGCTGGTGTGTTTATCTAGCGTTAAAATATGGCCTGAGTTTTCGCCACCCAGGCTCCAATTTTTTTCATTTAGCAGCTCTAGTACGTATCTATCGCCCACTTTTGCGCGCGCGAAGGGGATTTGGTGTTTTGCTAACGCATGCTCAAGCGCCAAATTGGTCATCAGCGTGCCTGCCACGCCGCCTTTTAGTTTGCCTTTTGCGTATAAACCCAACGCAATAATGTACAAAAGTTGGTCGCCATCAAGCAGATTGCCTTGTGCGTCCACCATCATCACGCGGTCACCATCACCATCGAAGGCAATGCCTAAATCGGCATTATGTTCTATAACCGCTTTTTGCAAGGCTTGCGGGTGGGTAGAGCCTACGTCCAGATTGATGTTCAGGCCATCTGGCTTATTACCGATACTAATAATTTCCGCACCCAGCTCGTGAAATACAGGTGGCGCGACATGGTAAGTAGCGCCGTGTGCGCAATCGAGCACAATTTTTAGGCCACGCAAATCCATATTGCTGGGAAAAGTGCTTTTACAAAACTCCACATAGCGCCCTGCGGCGTCATCTATGCGTCGCGCCTTACCTAGCATGGCAGAATCCATGACTTGCATGGGTTTATCTAGTTCCGCCTCAATCGCGTGTTCAATCTCATCGTCTAACTTTGCGCCATCACTTGAGAAAAACTTGATGCCGTTATCATAATATGGGTTGTGCGAGGCAGAAATCACGATACCAGCCTGCGCGCGTAGTGCGCGTGTAAGGTAGGCCACGGCGGGCGTGGGCATTGGGCCTGTGAGTAGCACATCGACACCTGCGGCCGATAAACCCGCCTCCAGCGCGGCTTCTAGCATGTAGCCAGAAATCCGCGTATCTTTGCCGATAAGCACGGCTGGATGCGCGCCTTTGGCGAGATTGCCTTTTATAGAGGTGAGCACTCGCCCCGCTGCATAGCCCAAGCGCATCACAAACTCTGGCGTAATGGGGTGCTCGCCCACCTTGCCGCGAATGCCATC
>JANLWF010000116.1:0-9418 GCA_031364385.1 Methylotenera sp. | reverse complement strand
CTGTCTTTATCTACGCCTAAAATGCCGATGTGGCCGACGTGATGGTGACCACAGGCGTTCATGCAGCCCGAAATATTGAGTTCGATGTCGCCAATGTCGTGTAAATAATCCAAATTATCGAATTGCATTTGAATCGCGGTGGCAATTGGGATGCTTTTTGCGTTGGCGAGTGAGCAAAAGTCGCCACCTGGGCAGCAGATAATATCGGTAAGAAGCCCTATATTCGGAGTTGCTAGGCCATTTGCACGCGCTTTTTGCCATAGTGCGAACAAATCACCAAGCTTCACATCTGCCAAAATTAAATTTTGCTCGTGAGAAACACGTAACTCGCCAAAACTGTATTGTTCAGCTAAATCCGCGACCACATGCATTTGCTCAGAAGTTGCGTCACCTGGCGCTTTGCCGTGTGGTTTAAGTGATAATGTAATTGCGCGATAACCCGCCATTTTGTGTGGATGCACGCAGCGTTTTACCCACGCTGCGAAAGCCTTGCTGTCCGCTACTGCCGCATCAAAGTCAACATCGTTAGCTGGCAGTGTTTCGTAAGGCATATCTTCAAAATGCTTGGAAACCCGCGCCAATTCGGCCTCAGTAATGGTGTTTGGGCTATCTTTTAAGTGCGCCCATTCAGCTTCAACTTGATTGCGGAACTCGTCAATACCCAATGCTTTTACCAAAATTTTGATGCGCGCTTTGTAAATATTATCGCGGCGGCCGTGCAGGTTATACACGCGGACGATTGCTTCACAGTAAGTCAGCGCGTGCTGCCATTCCAAATGCTCACGAATCACCAAGCCCAATATCGGCGTGCGCCCCATGCCACCACCCACCCACACTTTAATGGCAACTTTGTTGGCGCTATCAAGATAAAACTCCATGCCAATATCGTGACCTTGAATCACTGCACGATCTTCTTTTGTGCCAGAAACCGCAATTTTGAACTTGCGTGGTAACAGCGCGAATTCTGGGTGGAACGTGCTCCACTGGCGTAAAACTTCAGCCATCGCGCGCGGGTCAATCACTTCGTCAGGTGCAACACCAGCAAATTGGTCGGTAGTAATATTGCGGATGCAATTACCAGAGGTTTGAATAGCGTGCATTTCTACCATGGCCAGCTCGGCCAGTATATCTGGCGTGCTTTCTAGCGTTGGCCAGTTAAGCTGCAGGTTTTGGCGCGTAGAAAAATGGCCGTAAGCTTTATCGTATTTGCTAGCGATGTCACCGAGTTTATGCAATTGGCGGCTAGACAACATGCCATAAGGCACCGCAATTCTTAACATCGGCGCGTAGCGTTGAATATAAAGACCATTTTGCAAGCGCAAAGGTCTAAACTCTTCTTCAGTCAATTCGCCCACTAAAAAGCGCCGCGTTTGGTCGCGATATTGCGCGACGCGCTCATCGACAATTTTCTGATCTATCTCATCGTATTTATACATAAAAACTACCTAAACTTTTTCTTGAACTTTACGGCTAGGTTTTTTAAATCCTAGCTGTTTTAACGCGATTATAAATAACAAAATACACATCCCGATCAATTGATTAAATTCGGGAAATGCTAATTTTTGACCGATATATACCAAAATAAGTGCCAGCACCGTACGTATCCAATGTTCCGCCACTTTTGAGCTTAAATGACTGCCAATCCAAATGCCTGGAATCGAGCCAATGAGAAGTGTGCCGAGCAGTTGATAATCGACCGTACCAAGCGTGACATGACCCAACCCTGCAACCAAGGTCAGCGGTACTGCATGTGCAACATCGGTGCCCACAATTTTGGTGATATTAACTTTGGGGTAAAGAATAAGCAGGGCGGTGACGCCCAAAGCACCTGCGCCAACCGAGGTTAATGTGACCATGTAACCTAAAACTAAACCCAAAATAACGGTTAATGCAGGCGTGTATGCAGGGTTAATCCAATGGCCTTTTTTGGAGGATTGCGCCAGTTGATTTCGAAATAGCACAGAAAGCGAAGTGAGCAATAACGCGATACCCAGCCAGAATTTAATACTTGCAACCGTATTATCAGAGGCGACATCAGAATATCTTAAATATAGTGTAGTCGCAATAGCGGCAGGGATGCTGCCATAAGCGAGTAAACGTACAATTTTCCAGTCGATATTGCCAAGCTTGCCATGCGCAA
Organism: Methylotenera sp.; assembly: GCA_031364385.1. Taxonomy (GTDB): domain Bacteria; phylum Pseudomonadota; class Gammaproteobacteria; order Burkholderiales; family Methylophilaceae; genus Methylotenera_A. Next base: position 7,278 of record JANLWF010000116.1, on the reverse strand, counting down.
AAATGCCGACAGATTTAGTAATGGAGGCGTAAAGTAAATCTGTACCCACTGCTACGGCGGCTTTTACATTAAAAAATATCATCAAAATTGGCGTCATCAGCGAACCGCCGCCCACGCCAGTCAGGCCTACTAACAAGCCCACCAAAAAGCCAGCAAAAATATAAAAAGCAAAATCCACGCGCTAAATCAATCTTAGATGTAATTAAGTTGCGTAATATACCAGCATTTCATATAATTATTTAATACCAATTTATTATTTTGGTATATTATTTAATTATAACGATTAAATATTCATAGAGAGGTCTGCATGAAGCTTCATCAGTTAAAATATATACACGAAGTTACTCGTCAAGGCTTGAGTATTTCTGCCGCCGCCGAGGCACTTCATACCTCCCAGCCAGGCGTGAGCAAGCAGATTCAAATGCTTGAAGAAGAGTTAAAGTTGCAGATTTTTCAGCGCAACGGTAAACGTTTAACTGGTGTTACTGAGCCTGGTCGGCATATCGTTAAACTGGCCGCCACCGTCATGCTAGAGATACAAAATATTAAGCGTGTTGGCGATGATTTTAGTAAGATTGAAACAGGCACGCTGACCATTGCTACTACGCACACCCAAGCGCGCTATAAGCTACCTGCGGCAGTTAAACAGTTTATCGAATCCTATCCACACGTAAAACTCAATATTCATCAAGGCAACCCCAGTCAAGTCACTGAGCAAGTGGCGAGCGGTGAGGCGGATATTGGCATTGCTACAGAGGCGATTAGTTTAGATGACAAATTGCTGTGCTTGCCATGCTACGAGTGGAATCGTTGCCTAGTTGTACCCAAAGGCCATCGCTTAATTGATTCCGTGCCGCTCACATTGGCTAAAATTGCCAGCTATCCACTGATTACCTATGATTTTGCATTTACGGGCAGCACATTGGTTTCAAAAGTATTTCACGATGCAGGCGTAATGCCCAATGTGGTACTTACCGCGATTGATGCTGACGTGATTAAAACCTATGTAGGTTTAGGGCTGGGCGTGGGTTTGATTGCCAATATGGCGTATGATGATGAACGTGATAAAGACTTGGTGCGCTTAGATTGCAGCCATTTATTTCCGCCCAGCACCACTTATTTAGGTGTGCGCAAAGACGCGTTTTTACGTGGTTATATTTATGGTTTTATCGAGTTACTTGCGCCAAAATTTAACCGCAAGGCCGTGGATGAGGCGCTAAAATCGCATCGGGCAATTTAATTGTTAGCGCCAAAATTGAAATCGAGCGTTGCAGTGCAATCTAAAATGACTCTCAGTATGTTATTCATGCTGGCTCTAGCAGCCTGTGTCGGCCAAAAAACAACTACTTCAGATCCAATACCAACTTCAGTATCAGCCACACAAAATGTGTCTAGCGGCATGCCAGCGATAGACCCAACCAGTGCGGTTTACGAAGTGGCGGTGAATGAAGGCGTAAGCTATCAAGACGTGGTAGATAGCCTAAAATCGGTGAGTGAAGGTATGAATTTTGTGAACCCAGCCAACTTTCCCATTGGCGACCACATTAAGTTACGTGGTATCGACCCGCAAGGGGTTAAAGAAGTACACGCGCTGTGTAACCTCACCATGGGCACCGATATCATGCTAGATCACCCCGAATTTCTAGTATTTGCCCCATGCCGAATCGCTTTGTACGAAAAACCTGACGCCAATAAAAAACTAAAACTATTTTTGGGACTTGATCGCCCAACATTTGACTTAAAAAGTATCAAAAACCCCACAGAACGTGCAAAAAAATCTGCACAAGCGCTCGAAGATGCGCTGATTTTATTGATGAGCAAAGCGCGAAAAGGTGACTTGTAATATAAGTACAGGTAACATGTCCGCATGCAATATTTATATCGATTCAGTTAATATCGGAACCCCAAATGACCGAACCCATCCGTATCGCAAAATCAGAAAGTTTCCTCTACATTTTACCTAAAATGGCTAACCGCCACGGCTTAATTGCGGGCGCAACTGGTACTGGCAAAACGGTGACATTGCAAACGCTGGCAGAAGGTTTTTCTGCACTTGGTGTGCCAGTATTTATGGCCGATGTTAAAGGTGATTTATCGGGTATGAGCCAAGCGGGTGGCGGCAACCCAAAGGTGGATGCGCGCGTCGCGTTGCTAGGTTTAATCGATTTTAAACCGCAAGCTTCGCGAGTAACTTTTTGGGATGTGTTCGGTAAGAAAGGCCACCCTGTTAGAACAACAATTGCCGAAATGGGTCCGCTATTATTGGCGCGGATGCTTAATTTAAACGATGTGCAAAGTGGTGTGATTAACTCGATTTTTAAAATCGCTGACGACAAGGGTTGGTTGTTGCTCGATTTAAAGGATTTGCGTGCCATGTCGCAGCACGCGGCAGAGCGCTCGGCAGAATACCAAACAGAATATGGCAATATCTCGGCAGCTAGTGTCGGCGCGCTTCAGCGCAGTTTATTGCAATTAGAAACCGAAGGCGGTGATTTGCTGTTTGGCGAGCCTGCCATGAATTTAGATGATTTGATGCAAACCGACAGCCAAGGTCGCGGCGTAATTAATATTTTGGCTTCAGATCAGCTGTTTAATTCGCCGCGTGTCTATGCCACGCTATTGCTATGGCTGCTGTCAGAGCTATTTGAAAAATTGCCAGAAGTGGGTGATTTAGAAAAACCGAAACTGGTGTTTTTCTTTGATGAAGCGCATTTGTTATTTACCGATGCGCCGCAAGCATTGATGCAAAAAATTGAGCAAGTGGTGAGGCTAATTCGTTCTAAAGGCGTGGGCATATATTTTGTCAGCCAAAACCCTTTAGATATTCCCGATATCGTGCTCGGCCAGCTGGGTAACCGCGTGCAGCATGCCTTGCGTGCATTTACACCACGCGATCAAAAAGCCGTCAATTCCGCGGCAGAAACGTTTAGAGTGAACCCAAAAGTAGATGTGGCAACGGCGATTACCGAGCTGGGTGTGGGCGAGGCGTTAGTCTCTTTTCTTGATGAAAAAGGCATTCCAACGCCTGTTGAGCGTGCGTTTGTATGCCCACCACAAAGCCGCATTGGCCCTGCAAGCGATGCTGAACGCGCTGCTACCATTAACAATTCTAATTTGCGCGGTTTTTACGAGAAACAAGTGGATAGAGAATCGGCTTACGAGATTCTGAAAAAGCGTGCTGTAGAGCAAGCGGCGGAAGAAGAGTCAAAACAAGCGCCAACGGAAGACAGAGGCTTTGATTGGGGCGGCGTGCTAGGTGGTGGCAAAAAAACTTCTCGCTCAGACAGTATTTTAGAAACCGCGGCAAAATCGACAGCGCGCGCCATTGGCTCACAACTAGGCCGCCAAATTATTCGTGGGATACTAGGCTCAATTTTTAAGGGAAGATAGCTCAGTGCTAACAGACATTGAGATTGCCCAAGCCGCGCTGCTTGAACCGATTGTTGGTATTGCAAAAAAATTGGGAATTTCATCGGAAGATTTAATTCCTTACGGCCACACAATCGCCAAATTAAGCGCGAATTGCATCAAAAAACTACAACAAAACGTAAACGGTAAACTTATTTTAGTCACCGCGATTAGCCCCACACCAGCGGGCGAGGGCAAAACGACCACCACCATTGGGTTGGCAGATGCGTTGAATCACATTTTTAAGCAAGAAAAAACAAGCAAGCAAGCCATTGTGTGCATCCGCGAGCCATCTCTGGGCCCAGTATTTGGCATTAAAGGCGGCGCAACGGGCGGTGGCTACGCACAAGTAGTGCCGATGGAAAATATTAATTTGCATTTTACTGGCGATTTTCATGCCATAACATCGGCCAATAATTTACTTGCAGCCTTAATTGATAACCATATTTATCATGGTAACACGTTGAAAATTAAAGAAATTACCTGGAGACGCTGTAAGGATATGAATGACCGCTCTTTGCGTAATGTAACGGTGAATCATGCTTGTGATTACAGCACAGGTTTTGATATTACCGTGGCCAGTGAAGTGATGGCGATATTTTGTTTGGCAGAGAGTTTAGAAGATTTAAAAACGCGCTTGGGTGATATTCAGGTGGCCACAGATATGGCTGGAGTGCCGATACTGGCGCGGCACTTGCAGGCAGAAGGTGCGATGACAGCCTTGTTAAAAGACGCATTTCAACCTAACTTAGTACAAACCCTAGAACATACGCCAGCCATTGTGCATGGCGGCCCGTTTGCCAATATAGCACATGGCTGCAACTCTGTAATTGCCACAAAAACCTCGCTAAAACTGGCGGATTATGTCGTGACGGAGGCTGGTTTTGGTGCAGATTTAGGCGCAGAAAAGTTCATTAATATTAAGTGCCGTAAAGCCAGTTTGCAAACAGATGTAGTGGTGATTGTGGCAACAGTGCGCGCACTTAAATACCATGGCGGTGCGGAATTAAAAGAATTAGGTCATTCCAATTTAAGTCATGATAATATAAATTATTTATCAAATGGAATTAGTAACTTAAAACAACATATTAATAATTTACATGAGATTTTTGGGTTGCAGGTCATTGTGGCGATTAATCACTTTTATAATGACACGCAAGCAGAAATAGATGCCCTACGGGCCAATTTAGAAGCGCTTGCTGGGGATAGCAATAAATGCAAAGTGATTGTATGCAAGCATTGGGCTGAGGGTGGAGCGGGTGCGCTAGATTTGGCGCATGAGGTTTTGAATGTGCTCGCGCAAAATAAGCCAACATTCAAGCTTTTGTATCCAGATGCACTTTCTTTGCGTGAAAAAATTGAAACCATCGCCAACAAAATCTACAGAGCTACAAAAGTTGAATTTAGTCATAAAGCGCTTGAGAAATTGGAACTGCTAGAAAAAGATTATGCACATTTTCCTATCTGCATAGCCAAAACGCAGTATTCTTTTTCATCTGACGTTAGCTTACGCGGTGCGCCTACTGGACATGTGCTTACAGTGAGCGAACTACGTCTTTCTCGCGGCGCAGGCTTTATTGTGGCCATTTGTGGCAAAATTATGACCATGCCAGGCCTGCCTAAAACACCTGCAAGCACGCGTATAGACGTGGATATGGACGGTAATATTACTGGCTTGTCGTAAGTGATTACCATTGAAAAAGCGGGTGCTGCTGAGCAAACCATTAATAAATCGCGTTTTATTGCGTGGGTGGCGCAGTGCGAAACCGAGCAACAAGTGAGTGGATTTTTGCGCGCCATAGCCGCACAACACGCATCTGCCAGCCACTTAGCCTATGCGTTTCGCATAAAAACCACTGATGGCATTATTCCGCGCTTTTCAGACGCAGGCGAGCCAAGCGGCACTGCTGGCAAGCCCGTATTGCAAATGCTAGAAAGGCGCGATTTAATCAATGTATGTGTTGGTGTCATCCGTTATTATGGCGGCGTAAATCTTGGTACTGGTGGTTTGGCTCGCGCCTATGGCGGCACGGCCAAAATGGCGCTAGAAGCCGCATCCATATTGCCTTTTGTTGAGATGAAACTGCTAAAATTAACGATACAATACAACCGTATGGATGAATTAACGCGTACACTTACGCAGCTAAAAGGTAAGATTTTAAATAAAACATTTGATGACGCAGTGCATGTTGAAATTAGCTTGCCTGCCATCGAAACTAGCACCTTTATGAGTAGATTCAGTTAAAAAAGACCATCAACATGCAAAAAAATCAGACCGTTAATTCAGCTACCAACCGCTTAATTTCTAAGCACGACATTGCCGCATGGATACTGATTGGTATGGCGATGCTATTTGTTTTGAAGTTTCACTTAATACCTGCTTTATTAGCAGGCTTATTAGTTTATGAGCTCATTCTCATGTTAACGCCTCGCATCGCACGTAGGCTGCCAGGCGCGCGTGCCAAGCTGATTGCTATTGCGATATTAGCCACCATTATTGTTGGCCTGCTAAGCTTGGCAGGCGCTGGTTTAGTGGCTTTTTTCAGATCAGAATCTGGCAGCATAACGGTGTTGTTAGCCAAAATGGCGCAGATTATTGAAGATTCACGCAAAATTCTACCAAGCTGGGTATTTGAGCGCCTACCAGCTGACGCCATCACGTTTAAAGAACAAGCCGCAGTTTGGTTGCGCGAAAATGCAGATGCCTTGCAAATTGCAGGTAAAGAAGCTGGGCGCGCCACCGCGCATGTGCTCATCGGTATGATTGTGGGCGGCATGGTAGCGTTGCGGGAGGCCACCAAGGATGATCATTACAAACCGTTTGCGCGCGCCTTAGCCCAGCGCGCTTGGTTGTTTGGCCGTGCCTTTAGGCGCGTGGTATTTGCACAAGTGCGTATTGCGGCGATTAACGCGTTTTTTACGGCAGTTTATTTGGCGGCTATTTTACCTTTGATGGGCGTACATCTGCCTTTAGTGAAGACAATGGTAGCGATTACTTTTGTGGTGGGCTTAATCCCTGTTGCAGGTAATTTAATCTCGAACACCATTATTGTGATTGTGAGTTTAAGCCAATCGCTTAGCGTGGCTATTGCCTCGCTAGGTTATTTGGTGGTGATTCACAAGTTTGAATATTTTTTAAATGCACGCATAGTCGGTGGCCAAATTCGCGCCAATGCTTGGGAGCTACTTATTGCCATGCTGGCGATGGAAGCCGCATTCGGCATCGCTGGCATCGTTGCCGCGCCGATTTACTATGCGTATATAAAAAGTGAGTTACGAGGCCAGGATCAAATTTAATGTTCAGATTTAATTATTTGTACTTGAAAATCTCTTAACTAATGAGCATAAACTTTTAACCGTTTAGTTAAGCTTGTAAAGTCTTTTCTCCAGCGTTTTACCAGCTTTCGCATTATCCAGCTTGTCGCCAATACTATCGCCCAATTTGGCCAAACGTTCGTCAGGCGATGGATGTGTTTTAAACAGTAGCGCAACACTGCTGTCAGACTTGTTAGTTTGGCCTATCGTTTGTAGTACATCAGGCAGGCCATAAGCGTCGTAACCTGCGCGGTAGGCCAATGTTAAGCCCATGCGGTCTGCTTCAAACTCTGCGTCTTTATCCAAGCCACGTGCGCTAATTTCTGCACCTGTATTCAGTGCTTTTTTGGCAAGTTTATCTTTTTTGCCAAACAAACCACTCAATCTGCTGGCGCCATAGCCCAACAATTGCTGTTTTTGCAACACTTTAAGTTGATGTTTTTTAACGATATGTGCAATTTCATGGCCAAGTACGCCCGCTAGTTGCGCCTCACTTTGTATTTTTTGGTAAAGGCCTTTAGTTAGTAGCACATAACCGCCAGGCGCTGCAAAAGC
>JANLWF010000318.1:0-4290 GCA_031364385.1 Methylotenera sp. | reverse complement strand
GGTAAGTTTTAGCCAACGCGCGGGATCCGCTTTGGTGCGCGCGTGTTTATACTCAATTTGCTTTTTGCCGCTTAAATATTGGCCCGTGAGCGAATTTGCATTGGCTTGGATTTCCGCAGGCGTGCCTTCGGCCACAATTTCTCCGCCATGCTCGCCCGCGCCAGGGCCAATATCCACCACGTAATCGGCGCTTAAAATCGCGTCATGATCATGCTCGACCACGATGACGGTATTGCCGATGTCGCGTAGACGTTTCAGCGTTTCCAGCAATCTATCGTTGTCGCGCTGGTGCAAGCCAATACTAGGCTCATCCAGCACGTACATTACGCCCGTTAATCCGCTACCTATTTGGCTTGCAAGCCTTATTCGTTGTGCCTCACCGCCAGATAGAGTCTCGGCAGAACGTGATAGTGATAAATATTCAAGGCCGACGTTGGTTAAAAACCTTAAACGATTTTGAATTTCGGTCACGATTTTATCTGCAATCGCAAGCTTCGCACCATGTAGCTCAAGCTTCTCGAAGAAAGTGAGTGCTTGCTTAAGTGGTATTTGGCACACTTGATGAATATTCTGCCCGCCCACTTTTACATGGCGCGCTTCAATTCTCAAGCGCGTACCAGCACATTCCGGGCAAGCTTGGTTGTTGAGGTATTTAGCCAATTCTTCACGCACGGCAGATGAATCACTCTCGCGATACCGGCGTTGCAAATTATTTAATATGCCTTCAAAGGTATGCGTTTTGCCAAAAAATGTGCCGCGTTCGTTTAAGTATTTAAAGGCGATCACCTCGCGCCCAGAGCCGTTAAGTAACACATCTTGAACATGTAGCGGTAACTCTTCAAACGCCATTTCCAAATCAAAATTGTAATGCGCGGCTAAACTTGACAGCATTTGAAAGTAAAATTGATTGCGTTTATCCCAGCCTTTAATCGCGCCACTTGCCAGCGATAGGGTGGGGAAAGCCACTACGCGTTTGGGATCGAAAAAGCTGATATTACCCAAGCCATCGCACTTTGGGCATGCGCCCATCGGGTTGTTGAACGAGAATAGGCGTGGCTCTAGCTCTGCCAGTGAGTAATCGCACAGCGGGCATGAGAATTTGGCAGAAAATAAATGCGCTTTATCAGAATCCATTTCCAAAGCAATGGCTTTGCCTTCAGCCAAACGCAGCGCGGTCTCTAGCGATTCCGCAATACGCTGTTTCATGTCATCTTTTACTTTGATTCTGTCCACCACCACGTCAACCGTGTGCTTGGTGGTTTTAGCCAACTGCGGTAGCGCATCCATTTCATAAATTTTGCCGTCAACGCGCAAGCGCACAAAACCTTGTGCTTTTAGCTCTTCAAATAAATCCACCTGCTCGCCCTTGCGGTTCGCCACCACGGGCGCGAGTATCATCAACTTGGTATCTTCGGGCAGTTTAAGCACGGCATCCACCATCTGCGAAACGGTCTGTGCCTCTAGCTTGATATTATGTTCAGGGCATTCTGGGTCGCCCGCTCGCGCGTAGAGCAGGCGCAGGTAATCGTGAATCTCGGTGACTGTGCCAACAGTGGAACGTGGGTTGTGCGAAGTGGCTTTTTGCTCGATGGAAATGGCGGGTGACAAGCCTTCAATCAAATCTACATCGGGCTTATCCATGCGTGCCAAAAACTGCCTTGCGTAAGCTGAGAGCGACTCTACATAACGGCGCTGGCCTTCTGCGTATAGCGTATCAAACGCTAAGCTGGACTTGCCAGAACCCGATAAGCCTGTAATCACGATGAGCTTGTTACGCGGCAAATCCAACGAAATGTTTTTGAGATTGTGGGTGCGTGCACCGCGAATACGTATAAATTCCATTATGCTTTTACGAAAATTAGGGCAACCTGTTAATATACGCAATTATTTCGATTTCATCCAAACATTAATGCAAATTTCCGAAAAAATGCCACCAAGCGAACTTAAAGCCAGCATTAGTCTGGCCTCTATTTACGGTTTACGCATGTTGGGCATGTTTTTAATCTTGCCGATTTTCGCGATTTACGCCACGCAATATCAAGGTGGTGATAACAGCATGTTAGTTGGCGCGGCACTTGGGGCATATGGTGCGACACAAGCCTTATTCCAATTGCCTTTCGGCATGGCATCCGATAAATTTGGCCGTAAAAAAATGATTTACATTGGCTTGTTGATGTTGGTTATTGGCAGCATTATCGCAGCTTTAGCGACTGATATTAGTATGGTGATTGCCGGGCGCGCTATTCAAGGCGCGGGCGCAGTTTCTGCTGTGGTGACGGCGCTGTTGGCCGATTTAACCCGTGAAGAACATCGCACCAAAGCCATGGCGATGATAGGTGCGACCATTGGCGTGACGTTTGCGATTTCACTGGTGTTAGGCCCTGCATTGGCGCACTGGACGGGCATTGCAGGCATTTTTTGGTTGACGGCAATTTTGGCTGCTTTGGCAATATTAGTAGTTAAATTTGTCGTACCAAACCCCATCGCCAGCCACTTTCATTCTGATGCCAGCGCTGCGCCAGCCAAGTTAAAAGATGTGCTAAAAAATACCCAATTATTGCGCCTTAATTATGGTATTTTCGCGTTACATGCCGCACAAATGGCCATGTTTATCGTGGTGCCATTTGCGATTCAAAAAACCAGCAACTTAGATGTTAATCATCATTGGCAAGTGTATTTGCCCATTTTGTTAGGCTCTTTTATGTTGATGATTCCAGCGATTATTGTGGGCGAAAAACGCAATAAACTAAAGCCTGTATTTATCGGTGCGGTGGCGTTAATGCTAGCGGCGCAGCTGTGTTTTGCCAATTTAATCACAAGCTTTTGGGGCATTATATTCTCGTTGTTTGCTTATTTTGTCGCGTTTAATATTTTAGAAGCTTCGCTGCCATCGCTTATTTCTAAGCTTGCACCCGCCGCGGCAAAAGGCACAGCCATGGGGGTTTATAATACTTCGCAATCGCTAGGCGTGGCGGTGGGTGGCTTGGCAGGCGGTTATTTGGCGCACCATTACAGTTACTCCGTGGTGTTTATGTTTTGTGCGGTGCTGATGAGTATTTGGTTATTGCTCACTTTTAGTATGAAAACCCCACCTAGCGTTAAAACAAAGATGTATCATTTAGGTGAAACGACTGAGGCACAAGCAAGTGTACTTAGTAAAACAATTTCGGCCTTGCCGTATGTGCATGAGGCGATTGCAATAGCCAAAGAAGGCCTGTTAATTGTTAAAATAAAAAATCAAGCGGTTTGGGATGAGCAGGAAATTTTAGACATGATTGGGAGCAGATAATGGCATCGGTGAATAAAGTAATTTTAGTAGGCAATTTAGGGCGCGATCCTGAGGTTAGATTTATGCCAAACGGTGAGGCGGTGTGCAATTTTAGTATCGCCACCACCGAGAACTGGAAAGATAAATCGGGCGTAAAACAAGAAAAAACCGAGTGGCATAATATTGTAATGTATCGCAAATTGGCCGAGATCGCTGGCGAATACCTTAAAAAAGGCCGCCCAGTATATATTGAAGGCCGCTTGCAAACCCGCAAGTGGGAGAAAGATGGGGTAACGCGCTACACCACAGAAATCGTTGGCGATAACATGCAAATGCTAGGCAGCAAAGATGGCGGCGGCGGTTCAGGTGCTAGTTATGATGGGAGTATGGATCAAGGTGGTGCGCCAGATGATATGAACCAAGCGCCAGCTAGACAAGCAGCACCGCAGTCTTCAAATCAGCAAGCATCAACAAACCAAGGCGCTGCAAAATCAGGCGGCGGCAACTTTGACGATTTTGAAGATGACATACCGTTTTGAACCGTATAATACATAAAATGTAAAGTTAATCTCTTTAGGTGTATTAATAACCTGTTGTTTCAGATAAATTAATTTTTAAATTCTAACGCCCATCTCTTGTAAAGATTTGGGCGTTTTTTATTTATTTTATTTTGTCAATTTAATATAGCATATTAAAAACGCATATATGTTACATCACGTAACGTTAGAAAAGCCCATACACTACCTTTTTGTTTATGGAGTACATTAAAAATGTATGTGGAAATAATCGATCACCCATCAGGAGACCAATTGCCTATTCTATTGGATAGCAAAGGACTGCCCATCCCAATGCCATCAGAATTCGTGATGGGACGTAGAGCATTAGGAATAAATACATTAGTTAGAAACCTGCGTGAGTTATCAGTACTTTATCGGTGGTTGGAGAAAGAGTGTATTGATCTTTGGGATCGTATTTTAAAAGGAAAGGCTTTTACAGAAGCTGAAATTCGTGGTGGATTGATT
>JANLWF010000270.1:0-2799 GCA_031364385.1 Methylotenera sp. | reverse complement strand
AGTGTAGGCTTGCAGCGTCATCAGGCCATTCTCACGCCCTACACCAGATTGCTTATAGCCGCCTACGGGCATCTCGGCGGGCGATTCACCCCAGGTGTTGATCCAGCAAATACCTGCTTGCAATTGATGAATGACGCGATGGGCGCGGTTTAAATCTTGGGTGATCACACCTGCCGCTAAGCCATAGTCGGTATCGTTGGCGCGGTGGATGACTTCATCCTCGCTGTCATAACTCAAAATGCACATCACTGGGCCAAAAATCTCTTCGCGGCAAATCGTCATGTTGTCGTTGCAATCGGTGAAAACAGTAGCCTGCACGTAGTTACCTTTTGCAAAATCACCATGCAAAACAGGCACGCCACCAGCCAATATCCGCGCGCCTTCCATGGCACCTGTTGTAATATAATTAAGCACTTTATCTTTATGCGCTGCACTCGCCAATGGTCCAAAGTTGGTGTTTTCATGCATTGGGTCGCCCATGCGAATACGCTTAACACGCTCGATTATTTTTTGCTCAAACGCCTTAATTTGAGATTGATGCACAAACACGCGCGTGCCGTTGGTGCATACTTGGCCGCTGCTGTAAAAATTCGCCATCATCGCCACATCGGCCGCGCGATTCAAATCGGCATCATCAAAAATTATCAATGGCGATTTTCCGCCCAGCTCCATGGTCACATCCTTTAAGGTCGAGCTTGAAGCTGCTGCCATGACTTTTTTACCCGTGACTGTGCCGCCTGTGAAGGATATTTTCTCGATATCTGCATGTTCAGTTAACCAAGTACCAACCTCATGCCCAGCACCATTTAACACGTTAAACACGCCATCTGGCAGACCAGCTTCGGTATAAATTTCCGCAAGTTTAAGTGCGCTTAATGGTGTGATTTCACTCGGTTTGAAGATCATGGCATTGCCAGCGGCCAATGCTGGGGCAGATTTCCACAGTGCAATTTGAATCGGGTAATTCCACGCGCCTATGCCCGCGACCACGCCAAGCGGCTCGCGGCGCGTATAAACAAATGAAGTATCACGCAAAGGAATTTGGCTACCTTCTAGCGCTGGCACTAGTCCTGCGTAATACTCAAGCACGTCTGTGCCTGTGACAATATCAACATAACGCGTTTCAGAAATGGGTTTGCCAGTATCCAACGTTTCCAACTCGGCCAGCGCATCGTTACGTTCACGCAAAATCTCCACTGCACGGCGCAAAATACGCGAGCGCTGCATCGCTGTCACGGCTGCCCAAATTATTTGACCTGCTTGTGCCGATTTAACCGCAGAATCAACATCGGCAAGGCTTGCAGCTTGCACCTCGGCCAATACTTCACCATTAGCAGGGTTAATGGTTTGGAAGGTTTTACCGCTGCTGGCATCGACCAACCGACCGCCAATATAAAGCTGTTGTAATTCAAAACGTGGCAAACGGCTTCTCCGAATTTAAACTAAGACTATTTAAGAATGGTTATATAAGTATAGTAAAAGCTTCATAGGCTAAACACAACCTACATAACGACTTAAACTTAACCAAAACCGCCAAACAAAAAATAGACAAAAAAATGGACGCCTAAGCGTCCATTATTACTAAACTACTGTTGAGTTAAGCTATAGCTTAATTAAACTATTACCACGAACGTTTAACGTAAAACCATAATTTCTCTTCATTAGCATCTCTAAACTTACCATTGCCAGTTGAATACTGGTAAAAACCTTCATTATCCACATCAAATGTATCTGTGTAGTATGCACCAGCATTGAAGCCTTCAATTGGTTTTCCACCACTTGGAATGCTAAAGTTTCTATTCAAGCCAATCGCAAAGTCACCCTGACTACCTTCAAGGTTTGGCGTATGTTGATAGCCAACTTTAGCCATAAAATTTATATCGCCGATGGGTAAGGTGTAGTTCACTTTTAATTCATTGTAAGTGGCACCATCAGTATTTCGGTTACCTGTCACATTAAAGTTACTATCTGTTTCGTCTAACCCATAGTAATCGGTTGGAATGTAAAAGAAGGTATAAGTTAGCCATTTATACGTCAAAGCAGCAGATAGCTCTAGCGTATCTTGTCTATGGCCATTGATAGAATCTTTATTATTAAAATATTTGTAGTAATTAGCTAACAAATTAATGCCGAAACCACTATCGCCAAAAGTAGTCGCATAACCGCCGTAAAAGTCGGTTTCTATTTTATTGCCGCCTTGAACACCATCAATTTTACCAAAACCATATTGATCTAAATTAGAAAACCATGTGCCTAAGTAAAAACCACTGCTATGCGCCCAATCTGCACCACCTTGTAAAGCTGGGCCATCAGTGTAATCCACACCGCGGAACATGTAAGTACTGTACAAACCAAGGTTGAAGGTAAGTGTGTATGGCGGTGCTGGTTCAGCAGCTGCTGCTGGCGCGGCTTCGACCGCTTCTGCAGGAGCAGCTTCGCCTGCAAATACGCTAGCGCTACTTAATAAAAGTGGTGCTGTACATAGTGCACCCAACACATGGCGATTTAATAACCAATTCGTACTTTTCATAAAAACCCCTTAAAAATTTTAAAATACAGCAATACTAAAACCAATTACTTTTATCTCTTGTTACAAACTATCCTAACAGTCATTATCAAAGACGATTCGACAATTAAAAGTCACAATTGCGACCAAAGTAATAACACAACCGACTTAAAGACCAAATTTCTCAAATCCATGAGAAGTATTTTGAACTGCGTCATTACACTTTGCAACATTAGATTCGTCTAAATATTACAATTCAGCATAAATACAACAGTTTATAGTGCCAATTATTG
>JANLWF010000257.1:0-2138 GCA_031364385.1 Methylotenera sp. | reverse complement strand
CAATTTAGCGTACTCCATCGACAATGTTTTCAAGCCTTCGCGGCCAAAGTTGATTTTAATCACCAAGTTTTCAGCGTTGCCTTCGTAAGTCACTACCACGCCCTCGCCAAACTTGCTGTGGCGCACGCTTTGGCCGATTTTGAATGGATAATGACTATTTGCGCTGGATTGTTGCAGTGGGACTGAACTAGCGCGTTGATTGTAACCGCCAGATCTCACCATGGGCTTGCTATTAAGTCGTTTCAAAAGCGATTCAGGAATTTCATCTAAAAAACGCGACGGGATGCCGTAGCGCACTTGTCCATGTAACATGCGACTTTGCGCGTGACTTAAGTAAAGCCTCTGTCTGGCGCGGGTCACCGCCACATACATTAAACGCCGTTCTTCTTCTAAACCGTTGTTTTCACTTAAACTGTTTTCATGTGGGCACAGGCCTTCTTCCAGCCCGCTAATAAATACCGCTTTAAACTCCAAGCCTTTAGCCGCGTGTACAGTCATTAATTGCAGTGCATCATAACCCACAGTGGCTTGATGATCTCCCGCCTCTAGACTGGCATGGGTTAGAAATTGCGTCATTAAATCTTGTGGTGCGTCACCATCCACATTGTTGTGGTTGCCAAAATCTTGGTTGGTAAATGAAACTGCAGCAGTCACCAATTCTTCTAAGTTTTCGATGCGGTCTTCACCCTCTTTGTCCGCTGCGTAATGCGCTTTTAAGCCAGACATCGTAGTGGCAAGCTCGGCGACTTCCGATAAAGTGATGCCGTAAGCTTGGTCTGTCATCTCACGAATCAACGCTACAAAGCCTTCGATGCCTTTACCGCCAACCTTGCCGTTACCTACTTTGTTAATCGCCGCTTGCCACAGGCTGCATTCGTTTTGGCGCGCGCCTTCTTGCAGTTGCTCCAAGCTACGGGCGCCAATGCCCCGACTTGGGAAGTTAATCACGCGTAGCAGGGCGGTATCGTCATTGGCGTTAGCGATTAAGCGCATATAAGCCAACGCGTGTTTGATTTCGGCGCGCTCAAAAAAGCGCAAGCCGCCATATACCCGATACGGTAAATTGGCGGAGAACAAGGCGTGTTCTAGGATGCGCGATTGTGCGTTGCTGCGGTATAGCAGCGCCATTTCAGCCAGCGCACTGCCTTCAGATTGCAGCATTTTGACTTCATCAACGATGAACTGCGCTTCGTCGGTGTCGTTATAAGCCTCGTAGATGCGGACAGGTTCACCCGCGCCTGCGCTCGTCCATAAGTTTTTGCCGAGTCGGTTTTTGTTGTGCGAAATAATGGCGTTAGCAGCATCTAAAATATTGCTATGGCTACGATAATTTTCTTCTAACTTCACCACATTTTGCACGTTAAAATCTTTTTCAAAGTCGCGCATATTGCCCACGCGCGCGCCGCGAAAGCCATAAATGGATTGGTCGTCATCGCCGACGGCAAACATGCAATTGCTCTGCCCAGCCAGCAGTTTTAACCACAAGTATTGCAAGCGGTTGGTATCTTGAAACTCGTCCACTAAAATATATTGAAAGCGGCTTTGATAGTGGTTACGAATGTGCGCATCGCGCTCTAAAAGTTCGTAGCAACGCAGCAACAGCTCGGCAAAATCGGCCACGCCCTCGAGGTTGCATTGCTTATCGTATTCTTCGTAAATCTCGCGCAGTTTTTGGCTATGCGCGTCGTAAGCATCTACCTTGTTTGCCCGCAAGCCTTCTTCTTTGCAACTATTGATATAGCCTTGCACTTGTTTAGGCACAAATTTTTCATCGTCCACATTCATCAATTTCATCAAGCGTTTAATGCTGGACAATTGATCGGCGCTATCCAGAATCTGAAACGTAGAAGGCAAGCCAGCTTCGCGAAAATGCGCGCGCAACAGGCGGTTACACAGCCCGTGGAATGTGCCTACCCACATGCCGCGCGTGTTAATCGGCAACATAGCGGTTAAGCGCGTTAGCATTTCTTTAGCGGCTTTATTGGTAAATGTCACCGCCATTAAACCCATGGGTGAAATCTGTTCAGTTTGAATCAACCAGGCGATGCGCGTAGTAAGCACTCGGGTTTTGCCGCTGCCAGCGCCAGCCAGTATAAGTGCGGATTGATGCGGTAAGGTGACCGCTTCTAGTTGCTTAT
>JANLWF010000254.1:0-10946 GCA_031364385.1 Methylotenera sp. | reverse complement strand
GGTAATAAAATTAGCTAAGCCTTTGATTGTACTATAGCTTGAGTAGGCCTAATAGGGAGTTTTTCACGATTTAAGAATGCGGTTTTTCACTTTAAACAATGCCTTCAAGCAATTGCACCTTCACCATTGTGCCTGATACGCAATTACCCATTATTTCATCCAACACAATAAAACAATTGGCCGCACTCATGCTGCTTAGCACGCCAGAGCCTTGATTTGGCAAGGGTTTTACTTTCCAAGTCCCATTTTCTTCAAACAAAATACCACGTTGAAACTCGGTGCGACCCGTGGCTTTTTTAATCGCTTGCACGCATTCGACCTTAAACATAGGCAAAGGTTTAGCCGTGCTGCCCATCAAGCAAATAAGCGCTTCGCGGACGAATTGGTAAAATGTCACCATCGCCGAAACTGGGTTGCCTGGTAAGCCGAAATAGTGGCTATTGCCAACTTTCCCATAAGCGAGTGGCCGCCCAGGTTTCATGTTGATTTTCCAAAATAACACTTGTCCGTGTTTGACCAGCAAACCCTTCATAAAGTCTGCCTCACCTACCGAAACGCCGCCGCTGGTAATTACCACATCGTTTTCACTGGCAGCTTTCAGCAGCGTGGCTTCCAGCAAATCGGGCTTGTCTGGCACTACGCCTAAATCGCTAATCACCACACCCAGCCTACTTAACATTCCAAATAGCGTATAGCGATTACTATCGTAAATTTGGCCATCCTCCAGTTTTTTACCGACGCTTACCAGCTCATCGCCCGTGCTAAAAAACGCGACTTTTAATGGTCGAAACACGCTAATTTCGCCAATACCCAGCGATGCCACTAAGCCCAAATCTGCTGGCTTCATCACATGGCCTTTGGCTAAAACTGTTTGACCAATTTTTAAATCCTCACCCGCCAAACGCACGTTCGCGCCTAGTTTGGGTTCATCCAGCAAGGTGATGCGATCGCTTTTTACCGCGATGCGCTCTTGCATCATCACCGTGTCTGCACCCGCAGGAATCACGGCACCCGTCATAATTTTGACGCACTCACCCGCCTTAACAGCCCCCGCAAAAGCCTTGCCAGCAAAGGCCGTGCCGATGATATTCAGCGTTTTTAAATTAGCCGAAAACTTAAATGCAAAGCCATCCATTGCGCTGTTATTGTGGTTTGGCACGTTGCTGGGTGAGATAATATCTGCTGCCAGCACGCGCCCTAAACTTTGCATAATAGGCATGCTTTCCGCCTCAATCACTGGCGACAAAAATTGCTGTATGAACTGGCGCGCTTGGCTCACAGACATCGCGTTTGGGTCGTAATCATCCATGCAGCTTGGGTCAGCAGCGACTTGATTTAATGTGGGTTTGGTCATGGCTTCTATTATTATCGTTTAATGCAATTTAAAAAGTAATTTTTGCATAGTTTTAAGCAAAAACTTAATTATATTTAGCCCCAGTCCCGTCGTTCTGAGCGAAGCGAAGAATGACGGTGGATATTAGGTTTGGTTTAGCTTTAATTCTAACGCAGCCAAATTGTCAAACGTATTCAAATTAGTAAACGCATCATTACAATCACTAAAATCTACCTCAATATATTGTTGGCTTTTTTGCCAAGCACTTACGCGGCGCTCGCCGCTTTCAATATAAGCCAGCAAGCTTGGCAACATCGTTTTGCGCATCAAGCAAAACACTGGGTGTGCGTTACTATCGCTGCTTGCAACGACAATATTCGCGCCGTGTTCAAGCAATGCTGCCATTAGACGTTGCACTAAATCGAGCGGTAACAAAGGCGAATCGCACGGCACTGTTAAAACGTAGTCATGCTTGGCGTGCTGCAAGCCCAAACTAAAACCAGCGAGCGGACCAATAAACTCTTCATTTTCGTCTTTTAAAACTGGCAAACCAAAGACTTGATATTGCGCAATTTCACGGTTCGCGTTGATGAATATTTCATCCACTTGCGGTTTCAAACGCGCAATCACATGTGCAATCAGTGGTTTTTGCTGCAATTGCACCAAGCCTTTATCTAAGCCGTTCATGCGTGTAGCGCGACCGCCCGACAGTATGATTGCTGAAATTCTCACCTAACATTCCTTCAAATTAATGCGCGCAAACGAGGCATTGCGACTACGACAGCACGAATTGCACGGCTAGGAGTGAGAACAAAGTTAGCGCGCATTGGGGGAAGGAATCAACCGCCAGTATGTGACATAAACCTAATGACAGCGGGTTCTGCGCGACGCAAGTCAAAATCGTGCCCTTTCGGTTTAATGACCATACTACCGATAATTGCGGCGATTAAAAGCGCGTCGTCATTGGGCTGTTCGCGTAGCAGCGGCATTAAATCCACTTTATCTTCTTGGCCTAAACATAAGTAAAGTTCGCCTTTGCAGGTGATGCGCACGCGGTTGCAGCTTTCGCAAAAGTTGTGACTATGCGGCGAGATAAAGCCGATTTTAGTGTGTGAGTTGGCGACGCACCAATAGCGCGCTGGCCCGCCTGTGGTCTCGGTGCTAGGTAGTAGCGAGTATTTGCTTTTCAGTAGTTCTAGTGTATCCGAATTGCTCACAAACGTGCTTTCGCGTGTGTGATTCACGTCGCCCAGCGGCATTTCTTCGATAAAGCTGATGTCGATTTTTTGGTCGATGGCAAACTGTACCAAGTCTGCCGCTTCGTCATCGTTGCTCCCGCGCATTAACACGGTGTTAATTTTAATGCCGTCAAACCCCGCATGGATACTTGCTTGCAGGCCTGCTAAAACTTTGTTTAAATCGCCTGTGCGGGTGATTTTTTTAAAGCGCTCGGGTTTTAGGCTGTCGATTGAGATATTGATGCGTTTTACGCCAGCTTCTTTAAGTGCAACGGCTTGGCTTTCTAATTGGCTCCCGTTGGTAGTGAGCACTAACTCTTTTAAGCCTTGCAGCTTGCCAACTTCGTCAAATAGCCATAGCGCATTTTTGCGTACCAAGGGCTCACCGCCTGTAATGCGCACTTTAGTTACGCCTAAGCCGACAAACACCCTTACCAGCCGCGCGCATTCTTCTAAGCTTAATACCTCGTCGCGTGGCAAAAAGGTCATTTCTTCCGCCATACAATATACGCAGCGAAAATCGCACCTATCCGTGATAGATAGGCGAATGTAGTCGACCGTGCGACCAAATTGGTCAACGAGTTTTGTATTAGTTTGCAAGATTAAATCCCATCATTCAATTCTAAGTCTTATGTCCCAGCAGCACAATTAATACATCATTTTTGACAGCTTTATAATCAATAAATGCAGTGTTTTATATACCTAAAAATTATTTAAATATAATTACAAATTCTTTTTAATTATTACAAACCTTTGTTAAAGTGCACTCATTCTTTGAGACAAGCACCAATCCGATGAGCCAGACTAAACAAAAATTGCCAGAAACTGATGATGCTGTATTGCAGGCGATAGTACATGCATTGTTGCTAGTTAAGCAACAAACGGGTTATGGCTCAGTTGAAATTACGGTGCATGACGGCCGTGTAACGCAAATTGAACGCAGAGAAAAAGTACGATTTGAACACAGGGCTAATGATTTAAAAAATTAAGTTTTAACCACTAAAAGCTACCTTATAGCAGGAGCTAAACAAATAAATCAATCAAACTCTGACCAGACCACTGGAGGAAAGATAAGGAGTTTTGATCATGCAACACAAGAAAATAGTATCGGTTTTAGTTTTATCTGGCGTTATCAGTAGCCCAGTCGCAGCATTTGCTAATGATAGTAGTGAGCTTGAAGAGCTGCGTGGTTTGGTTCAAGAATTAAGTCAGCAAGTAAAAGTATTGGCACGCAAAGGTGAAATTACGGAAGAAGAAGCCTTGGCCGCCAAGAAAACAACACCTGTTGTTAAAGCCAGCTCAGGCGGCTTTGGGCTTGAATCGGCCGATGGTAAAAACGTGATTAAGTTGCGCGGACTATTGCAAGCAGATTATCGCTCATTTCAAGATGGTGCAAATGATGTGCGTAATCGTACCAATAATCGAGCAGGCAATTTAGATGCAAACGGTTTTCATGATGCCAACGACACAGCTTTATTGCGTCGCATACGCCCAACCATTGAAGGTACTTTAAATGGTAACTACGATTTCCGATTTACGCCCGATTTTGGTAACGGCAATACGCAAATTATCGATGCTTACATTGAGGCGCGGTTAAGCCCGTCTTTTAAAATTCGTGCTGGTAAATATAAGCCATTTGTTGGATTAGAGCGTCTGCAAAGTGCGAATGATACTAAATTTGTAGAGCGCAGCTATGTTACCAACGCTATTTTGCCTAATCGCGATGTCGGTGTTTCAATTTATGGCGATGTGTTTAGCGAAACATTAAGTTACGCTTTTGGCATCAATAATGGCGTGGTGGATGGTGGCAATAATAGCTCTGGTAGCGAATTTGATAGTAATAAGGAACTTACTGCACGTTTATTTGCTAGCCCATTTAAAAATGAAACCAACGCACTTTCAGGCTTAGGTTTTGGTGTTGCTGGCACCTTCACCAATATTGATGGCGAAAGAAACCTTAACTTTACCGATACCTCCGCCGCGGATGCCACTAGAAATGGTTTGCCGAGCTACGTTACCAATGGTCAACAGACCTTTTTTAGGTATAACGCCGCCACAGTGGCCGATGGCAAGCGCATACGTATTGCTCCGCAGGCCAATTATTATTACGGTTCATTTGGCCTAATTGCAGAATATGCGCGCGTTTCTCAAGAGGTGAGCTTATCTTCTGGCGGTTCTGCCTCTGCTGGTGGGGCAGGAACTAACACGGTAATTACGCCAAACACGAACAAACAGCTAAATCATGATGCTTGGCAAGTTGCAGCAACTTATTTAATCACGGGTGAAGATGCCTCGTTTAAAGGGGTTAAACCAAAGCAAGATTTCGATATCGACACTGGCGGCTGGGGCGCGTGGGAACTGGTAGGACGTTATAGCGAGCTTAATTTAGACGATGATACATTTAAAAATAAAGCAGGCAATTCATTTTCTGCGAATACTTATGCCGATTTATCTAATAGTGCCAAATCAGCTAAGTCTTGGACTTTAGGCGCGAATTGGTATTTGAATCAAAACGCAAAAGTGGCACTTAACTATGAACATACAAAATTTGACGGCGGCGCGGGCATTGGCATCACGCCTATTAATGCAAGCGGCAGCAATGTGCGTGATCGTGAACACGAAGATGCTGTATTGGCGCGCATTCAGCTTGCTTTTTAACTGCGGCTACAAAACTAAATAATTAACTATTTTAAGGATTAAAAAATGAAGAAATCACTATTGACGATTATATTGGCAGCAACATTTAGCTTTGCTGCACCTAGCACGGTGTTTGCAAAAGATATTACTTTGCTTAATGTTTCGTACGACCCCACCCGTGAACTGTACCAAGACTTTAATGTAGCATTTGCCAAATATTGGCTAACCAAAACAGGCGATAAAGTCACTGTTAAAACCTCACATGGTGGCTCTGGCAAGCAAGCGCGCGCCATTATTGATGGGCTAGACGCCGATGTGGCAACGCTAGCACTGGCCTATGATGTAGATCAACTTTATGACAAAGCTAAACTAATTCCAAAAGATTGGCAAAAACGTTTAGCGCACAACAGCTCGCCCTACACCTCTACTATTGTATTACTGGTACGTAAAGGCAATCCAAAAGGCATTAAAGATTGGGATGACTTAATAAAACCTGGCGTTTCGGTGATTACACCAAACCCTAAAACTTCAGGCGGCGCACGCTGGAATTATTTAGCCGCATGGGCATTTGCAGAGAAAAAATATGCTGGTGATGAAGCAAAAACCAAAGAATTCGTTGGAAAGTTACTTAAAAATGTGCCTGTATTAGATACTGGCGCGCGTGGTTCGACGACCACTTTTGTAGAGCGCGGCATTGGTGATGTATTGCTGGCTTGGGAAAATGAAGCCTTCCTCGCGCAAAAAGAATTAGGTGTAGGTAAATTTGAGATTGTGGTGCCTTCGCTGTCTATTTTGGCAGAACCACCAGTGACGGTCGTGGATAAATTTGCTAAAAAACATGGTAACGATTTAGTAGCTAAGGCCTACTTAGATTACCTATACACGGAAGAAGGTCAAGAGATTGCTGCTAAAAATTACTATCGGCCAACTTTAGAATCGGTGGCTAAAAAATATAACAACCAATTTCCTAAAGTTAATTTAGTGAAGATTGATGATGCGTTTGGAGGTTGGCAAAAAGCGCAAAAAACACATTTTTCAGATGGAGGTACTTTTGATCAAATATATCAAAGTAAATAGTCAAAATGAATAAAGCAATACAAGCAATTCAATACGTTAGCAACACCCAATTATTGGGCTTAAGCCCAAGCAATATTAAAGGAGAAACCGTCATGGCATTAATCGCAATCAATGTGCGTAACCAATTACGCGGAACTATTAAAGCAGTTGTTTGGGGCGATGTGGTCTCAGAAATAGAGGTAGAAACATCAGCAGGCATTATCACTTCGGTAATTACTACCCGTTCAATTAAAGAGTTGAAGCTAGACATTGGTTCTGAAGTATTGGCACTGGTAAAAGCGACAGATGTTTCTATTGCAAAACTTAACTAAATAAAAAGTAGCAGAGCTAATCAGTTTTAGGGTGTAAGCTTTAGGGCGTAACTGTGCGACATTAACAGAAAGTTTTGATGAAAAAAAGTGTAAAAACAAACAATATTCTGCCAGGTTTTAACTTATCACTCGGCTACACGCTACTGTACCTAAGCTTGATAGTGCTTATTCCATTATCAGCCGCGTTTATCAAAACGACGGAATTAAGTTTGCATGAGTTTTGGGCAGTAGTGAGTGCACCTCGAGTCGTTGCCTCGTATAAATTAACCTTTGGGGCATCGCTCATAGGTGCATTAATCAATGCGGTGTTTGGCTTACTTACCGCTTGGGTGCTAGTGCGCTACACATTTCCTGGTAAAAAAATTATCGATGCACTGGTAGATTTGCCATTTGCATTACCAACCGCGGTGGCAGGTATTGCGCTAACTGCGGTGTATGCAAGCAATGGTTGGATAGGTGGTTTTTTAGAATCGCACGGCATCAAAGTAGCTTTTACGCCGCTCGGTATTATCGTTGCGCTCACCTTTATTGGCTTGCCATTTGTAGTGCGCACTGTACAACCAGTGTTAGAAGATTTAGAAGCAGAAACAGAAGAAGCTGCCGCTAGTTTAGGTGCAAATCGCTGGCAAACTTTTGTAAAAATTGTACTGCCAGCCATTTGGCCCGCTTTATTAACAGGCTTTGCCCTAGCTTTTGCTCGCGCAATAGGTGAATATGGCTCGGTCATATTTATTGCGGGCAATGTGCCAATGGTGTCAGAAATTACGCCGCTGATTATTATTACCAAGCTAGAGCAATATGAGTACGCAAGCGCCACTGCAATTGCGGTGGTGATGTTGGTGATTTCATTTTTACTGCTGTTTGCAATTAATGGTTTGCAGTGGTGGGTAAGCCGCAGAGCGAATATTACTCGTTGATCATTAACGATAAAAAACTAGGGATGATTTTATGTCAGTAGCAACCGCACTACCAGCATCACAATATAGTCATTATCAAAGCAAAGTTGCGCGTAATCGTGCTACCTCGGAACCTGCTTACATACGCTGGTTATTGATTACAACTGTATTAATTTTTTTAAGCTTGTTTTTAATTGTGCCATTAGCGGCGGTGTTTACTGAGGCGCTAAGCAAAGGCTTTGACACCTATTTAACTACCATTACAGAGCCAGATACGCTTTCTTCCATCAAGCTCACTTTCATTGCTGCGCTCATTGCGGTACCACTTAATCTTGTGTTTGGCATAGCCGCCGCTTGGGCAATTGCTAAATTTGAGTTTAAAGGCAAAAGCATTCTAATTACTTTAATTGATTTACCTTTTGCCGTTTCGCCCGTGATAGCAGGTTTAATTTATGTGCTGATTTTTGGCCTGCAAGGCTGGTTTGGTTCCACCTTGCTTGATCATGATATCAAAGTTATTTTTGCTATTCCAGGCATTGTATTAGCCACCATTTTCGTCACCTTTCCGTTTGTTGCGCGTGAGTTAATTCCATTGATGCAAGCACAGGGCAAAGATGAGGAAGAAGCAGGCTTAGTGCTTGGGGCGACTGGCTGGCAGATTTTGTGGCGCATTACCTTGCCCAATGTTAAATGGGGCTTATTGTACGGCGTGATATTAACCAATGCGCGTGCCATGGGCGAGTTTGGCGCGGTATCTGTTGTATCTGGCCATATTCGCGGCTTAACCAACACAATGCCTTTGCATGTAGAAATTTTATACAATGAATACAACTATGCAGCGGCGTTTGCAGTGGCGTCTTTATTGGCTTTGCTAGCATTGGTCACATTGGTGCTTAAAAGCTTTGTGGAATGGAAAGCAGCGCGCGATGCACGCTTTAATGAACTGGCATAACGAGCAGGCATCGATTTAAAATTAAATTGGAAATATAAAATGAGTATAGAAATACGTAATGTGAGAAAAAACTTCGGTAGTTTTAGCGCACTTAATGATGTGAGTTTAGATGTGCCAAGCGGCGAGCTTGTTGCGCTACTGGGCCCATCTGGTTGCGGAAAAACCACCTTATTACGCATCATCGCAGGTTTAGAAACACCAGATTCTGGCAGCATTCATTTTTACGGTGCCGACGCTACAGCGCGCGAAGTGCGCGAACGCGAAGTAGGCTTTGTGTTTCAACATTACGCCTTATTTCGTCACATGACAGTGTTTGAAAATGTGGCATTTGGCTTACGCGTGCGGCCCAAAAAAACGCGCCCAAATGAGGTCGAAATTAAACGCCGTGTGCATGAGCTATTAAATTTAGTCCAACTAGATTGGCTAGGCGATCGCTATCCACCACAGTTATCTGGCGGGCAGCGGCAACGTATTGCCTTAGCACGCGCCCTTGCGGTGGAGCCTAAAGTGTTATTGTTAGACGAGCCTTTTGGCGCTTTAGATGCAAAAGTGCGCAAAGAGCTGCGCCGTTGGCTGCG
Source organism: Methylotenera sp. (assembly GCA_031364385.1). Classification (GTDB taxonomy): domain Bacteria; phylum Pseudomonadota; class Gammaproteobacteria; order Burkholderiales; family Methylophilaceae; genus Methylotenera_A. The sequence continues at coordinate 1,924 of JANLWF010000254.1, read as the reverse complement.
CCGCTTGCACGATGATCTGCACATTACCAGCATTTTTGTGACACACGATCAAGAGGAAGCGCTTGAAGTGGCTGACAGAATAGTGGTAATTAATAAAGGCCAAATTGAGCAAATTGGCAGTCCGCAAGCCGTTTACGATCACCCTGTGTCACCGTTTGTATATCAGTTTTTAGGCAATGTGAATCAATTTAACGGCCATATTCACGAAGGTGAGGCGAAAATTGAGGGTTTTGATATTCAACTGAATGCGCACCATGCAACACAAAATAGCGCTGCGCTGGCTTATGTGCGGCCACATGATATAGAAGTTCATAAAGAGCGCAATGGTGCGCTATCATTTGAAGCGCTTGTAAGCTACATTCACGCGATTGGACCGTTAGTAAGGTTAGAGTTGCAGCGCTTGAGTGACAATGAATTAATTGAATCCGAACCCATTCAAGCAGAGCTGACGCAAGAGCGTTTTCGTGAGCTCAACATTCAACAGGGTGAGCGCGTGTTTGTAACGCCACGCAATGTTAAGGTGTTTTTATCCTAAACTTTACCTTAAAGGCAGGCAGAGTATCTAGCTGGCTGCCATTGCTAGTCAGTGCTAACTTTTTTAAACCTTGCAACTTGCCAATTCATCAAACAGCCATAGCGCGTTTATATGCGCCAGTACTCGCCGCCTGTGATGCGCACTTTAGTTACGCCTAAATTCACTAATATTTTTGTCAGCCGCGTGCATTCTTCTAAGCTTAATGCCTCGTCGCGTGGCAAAAAAGTCATGTCTTAGCCATGTTATACACGGTGCGGAAATCGCATCTATCGGTGATGCATAGACGAATCTAATCAACTGTGCGGCAAAATTGGTCAATTAACTGGCGTTTGGAATTTTGCGATGTTAATTTGGTCATAATGCTATATTCCAAGCGCTTTTCTGGCTTTGATATAGTCACAAAAAAGGTTTATCATTGCAGGCTTATTTTTTAACAATGGCGGAGCACGTTTTGACGGCATTAAGCAAAGAAAATTCAAGCAAAATTGACGTACATATTTTAGCGCACAAAACCATGCCAGGTGCGCTTTTACCGTTGCTGCACGCCATTCAAGACGATATTGGCTATGTGCCAGAAGATGCTTATTTGCCGATTTCCAAGGCGTTGGCACTTTCTGTTGCCGAAGTGCATGGTGTAGTGACGTTTTACCATCATTTTCGCCGCCATCCTGTGGGCAAACATATTTTACAAATTTGCCGTGCAGAATCTTGTCAGGCCATGGGTTCGGCCAAGTTAGAGGCGCAAGTCAAAAAAGCACTTGGCATTGATTTTCATGAAACTACTCAAGACGGTGCGGTGACGTTGTTGCCCGTGTATTGCTTGGGCAATTGCGCGTGTTCTCCCGCAGTGATGCTGGATGACGAGGTGTATGGCCGCATGGATGCTGGCAAAGTGGCTGATTTAGTAGCGGAGGTAACAGCATGAGCGTAAAAGGCAGTCCCATTAAAATCTTTGTCCCTCGTGATTCTAGTGCGCTGTCTTTAGGCGCAGACCGCACTGCGAAAGCGATTCAAGCCGAAGCAGATAGACGCGGCATTGAGATTGAATTGATTCGTAATGGCTCGCGTGGTTTGTTTTGGCTTGAACCGGTTGTAGAGGTGGCGACTGATAAAGGTCGTGCGGCATTCGCCCCTGTGCAGCCAAAAGATGTTGCTTCTTTATTTGATGCGGATTTTTTACATGGTGGTAGCCATGCGTTGAGTATGGGTCTAACCGAAGAGCTGACTTGGCTTAAAAAACAACAACGCTTAACCTTTGCGCGAGTCGGCATAACCGACCCCGTTTCGCTGGATGACTACATCGCGCACGACGGTTACAAAGGCCTACAAAACGCGCTGAAAATGACTGGCGCAGAAATCGTCAAAAGCGTGACTGACTCTGGCCTGCGC
>JANLWF010000196.1:0-3078 GCA_031364385.1 Methylotenera sp. | reverse complement strand
ATGATGTAGAATATAAAGAGTCTGTAAGCCAGCCACAGATAGGTGGTGTGGTGGCGAATGCTTTAGTGAACCCCGCTTGCTTAAAAATATAACAAGGTGAGAAAAAATTAAGTATTTAAATTTTTTAGTTTTAGTTGTAGTCTTTAGCAGCAATCTAGCCTATGCCGCATCGCCTGCGGATGCGGGCAGTATTCAACGCGATATTGAAAAACTTAATACGCCCAATCAGCCACCAGCAGCCCCGCCGCTAGAGCAAGATAAAACTGCGCCTATACAGGAAAATAATATTAGCGTTAAAGTAACTGCGTTTCAATTTGTTGGTGCAAAACTATTGCCAGAAGCGTTATTGCAAGCCGAAGTAGCTAACTATATCGGCCAAACGCTTGATTACAATGGCCTCGCTCAAACCACCAAAAAAATCAGTGAGTTTTACCGTAAAAATGGTTGGCTGGCTAAAGTGTATTTACCACCGCAAGATATTCAAAATGGCTTAGTGACCATCGAAATTAACGAGGCAAAATTGGGCGATGTACGTACAAATAGCGATGTAAATTCGCGACTAAACCCAGACTTTGCTAAAAAAATGCTGGCACAATCACAACAAAAAGGCGCGCCATTAAGTAGCAAAGCGCTAGAGCGCGCGATGTTGTTAATTAATGATACGCCAGGCTTTAGCGCGCAGGCCACGCTGTCACCAGGCACACAAACGGGCGAAACTGACGTGACCTTGAACTTAGCCGACAGACCCATTTTTAACGCCAAAGTATGGGCAGATAATTATGGTTCGCATTTACTTGGCAAGGCGCGCTTAAATGGCCAAGTTAGCTTTAATAACCTCACTGGCAGGGGCGATGCTTTAAGCATGCAAGCATTGGTAAGCCGCGGTTTGGAATATGTAAGTGGTGCTTATGAGTTGCCGCTCGGTTATGTTGGAACCCGCATGAGCATTGGCGGAGCAGTGACTAATTACGAGGTTAAGGGCGGCGGATTGAGTAGTTTAGAGGCCAAGGGCGATTCGTATTCTTATCGATTAGGTGTTAAGCACCCCATGGTGCGCAGCTTGTATTCAAACTTGCTATTGAATGCCGCGCTAGAGTCACTCAATTCAACTGATTATGTGCTGGGTTTTGAAATTTCTGACAAGCAATATCGCAGCTTCACTCTTGGCTTAAAAGGTGACCACAGCGATAGCTTTAGTCTGGGTGGCACATTTTGGGGCGGCGTAAGCTTAACAACAGGTGATTTAGATTTGAATAATCGCGATGATTTAGCCGCAGATCAATTAACTGTGCGTACTGACGGTGGCTATAACAAGTTAAATTTCTATGTAGGTCGCCAGCAAATTTTAGGCGAAAAGCTCATCGCAAAAGCGCTGCTATCTGGCCAATTGGCCGATACTAATTTAGGCGGCTTTGAGAAATTTTCATTGGGCGGGCCCGCTGGTTTGGGTGGGTTTACCGTGGGCGAGGCCGCCTCGGATCAAGGCTGGATGCTGAATTTGGAAGGACGCTATACCGTAACGCCACAGTTGAGTGCCAGTTTATTGGCCGATGCGGGCGGTATTTGCCAATATAAAAATACGTGGGCGGGCTGGGATGCGGGTAATCCAAAGTTACAAAACTGTTATCAGCTCGCCAGTGCGGGTTTTGGCTTGGGTTACACCAACCAATATCTCGATGGGCGATTAAACTACGGGCGACAAATCACAGGTAATCGTGGCCGAGATAGCAACGATAACGATAGTGGAGGCAAAAGCAAAAAACATCAGGTATGGTTGCAAGTCACCACTAATTTCTAAAAGTTAAGTATTCTATCAATTCTTTTGGCAATTTTTTGTCAACGACTAATCAAAATTAGCCTAAGAGTGATAGAATACGCACCGCAAACAGTTCAGCAACTCAATCATCTGCCCGGGTGGTGAAATTGGTAGACACAAGAGACTTAAAATCTCTCGACTTTACGGTCGTGCCGGTTCGATTCCGGCTCCGGGCACCAAGTAATTTCTTAGCCTAATTTTCTTAGCAATATTCTTAAAAATTCATTAGGCAAAGCTTGGTAGGGTAGGGCTTTAAAGATAATATCTATAAGCCTTATGGCGTAAATTTAAGCGTAATTAAGATTTACAAGCAATGCTGACTTCGCGCCGTTGAATGGTGTAATTCTCTAAGTAATCTGATGTGTAAAAGCCGTGGGGGCAAATTGCGCGCGCTTCTTGCCTGCATTCATTCCATGTTAAAAATCCGCTGCATTTTAGCTCGGTCCATTCGTGAGAATCAATTTTGGCAAGCTGGGTTTGGCTGGCGCAACCAGATACTAAAACTAGTGAGGTGAGGGCTAATAATTTTTTCATGAATATTTCCTTAAAAAAGTAATATACGCTGGCTAGATAGTTTTAGTTTCAGCTAATGCCATTAAATCATCAATTATTTGTTGCGAATGTTTTGACGTATCAACGCTTAAATAAGTTTTCCGCAGCACACCATTAGTATCGATTAAAAACGTATAACGTTTTGCCATTTTATACACGCCTAAATTTGTTAACGCCCCATATTTACTGGCGACTTCGCCATTTTTATCACTTAACAATGGAAAAGGTAGACTATATTTTTTTGCAAATTCCGCATGCGATTTTGCGTCATCTATGCTGACGCCAATTACTTTTGCGCCCAGCTTTTCTAGCTTGTGCATGTCGTCTCTAAAGCTACATGCTTGTTTAGTGCAAATCGGTGAATCATCTCTTGGGTAAAAGTACAAAACAACCCAGCCGCCACTTAGACTAGCCAAACTGACTAGCTCACCGTTGGCATCAGGCAAATTAAAATCGGGTGCTCTAGCACCTAGTTTTGGCGCATTGGGTGTGGCGGAAAAACTGCGATAGCCCAAAAATGCAATGATCAAAATAACGCTATAAAAGATGAATTTCATGAGCATGAATTTTAAATGTGTTTAATTAAGAGGTTTAAATCAACAATAAGTTTACGCTATAATTAAAGCAAACTATATTAAAATAAAACGCACTATTATGGTGTCCCCGTCAGGACTCGAACCTGAAACTGACCCTTAGGAGGGGCCGGTGAT
>JANLWF010000193.1:0-2413 GCA_031364385.1 Methylotenera sp. | reverse complement strand
TCAAGCATTAATAGATTTTTTAAAGACAAATATGCCTCTTTTTCCCCAGCACTTTAAGTCTTATTTGAAGTCTTATTTGAAGTCTTATTTGAAGTCTTATTTGAAGTCTTATTTGCTTGTTGTTTGCTTATTTTTGACAGCTTCCTTTTCTATGCTGGCGCTAGCGTTGCAAGACGCTAATGTGGTGGTAGCAGAAATCTTAATGCACAAGGGCGATTTTAAAGGCGCTTACCAGTTGCTAGAACCCTTAGAATCAGCACGCGCTGGAGATATTGATTACGACTATGTATTTGGTGTTGCGGCAGTAGAAAACAACAATGCGGCGCGTGGCGTGATAGCCTTAGAGCGCGTGTTGGCCAAAGATAATAATTATAAAAACGCGCTTGCAGAATTAGACAAAGCGTATGCTGTGTTGGGCACAACCGAGCCTGCAAAAATAGGCGCTAGCCAACTGGCGCGACAAAATACTGACGCAGAAACTAAAAAAGCAACTGAGGTTTCACAGGCCGTGACACAAGACAGTACGGTGATTCAAGCAGAAAATTTAATCCATAAAGGGGATTTTAAAGCTGCATACTTATTGCTAGAACCCCTAGAATCCAAATACGCTGGCGATATTAATTATGATTATTTATTGGGTATAGCAGCGGTAGAAAGTAATAATGTAACGCGTGGCGCGTTTGCATTGGAGCGCGTGTTAGCGCTAGACCCCAGCCATAAAGATGCGCGTGCCGAAATGGCCAAGGCGCACTATATGTTGGGCGAAACCGATGCCTCAAAAGCAGAGTTTAATAACGTCCTAAAACAAAATCCTGATGCTGAAACCAAAAAAACGGTAACAAAATTACTGACCGCGATGGATAAAAATGAAGGCATTGCCACTACTTTTGGGGCTTATTTAGATGCTGGCTTAGGCTGGGATTCTAATGTGAGTAGCGCGCCAGGCATTGCCTCTGTCGGCATACCTGCTTTTGGTGGAATCATTGTTCCGCTAGGCAATGCCGCACAAGAAAAATCGGATAATTTTATGAATTTGGCGGCTGGCATTTCGGTGCGCCATCCTGTTACTGACGAGTTTGCTGTGTTTGGCAATGCAAGCGTCAATGGCCGCTTCAATAGCTCAGATACGGACTTTAACAATAGCCTGTTAGATTTCAATGCGGGTTACCAGTATCAGCGAAATAAAAATAATTTCAGTCTAGCAGCGCAAAATAATTATTTTGAATTAGATAACGAGCGCTTTAGGCATGCTTTTGGTGCCACTGCACAATGGTTGTATAACATTGATGCTTTCAATCAGGCAGGTGTTTACGGACAATTTTCACGGCTTAAATATACTGACAATCACATTCGCAATGCAGATAGATCAATCATAGGTGTTAATGTAGGTCATGTGTTTCAGGCTGATTTTAATCCAGTTGTTTTTGCCAGTATTTATGGCGGACGTGAGGATGCGCGCGATTCCTCAGTAGATTTTTTAGATCAAGATGTGTTTGGTTTACGTGCAGGCGGCCAACTTAGCTTTAATCCCATGTGGCAACTTAACGCCACAGTGAGCTACGAGCAACGCGATAACGATGAAAACGACCCTTTCTTTTTAACCAAGCGTAAAGATGATCAATACGACGCAGTTATCGGCCTGCGCTATTTGCCAGCACCCAGTTGGTCTATTAAACCGCAATTCAGTTATACCAATAACGACTCTAATATCGACTTATATGGCTATGAGCGCAAGTCTATTTCGGTGAATGTGCGCAAAGATTTTAGCTGGTAATTGCCTAAATAGCCCACTATTGCTAGCTTAAGTTTGGGTATAATTAACTACCTTGAACAGCTTATTTCAACCAGCTACACCACAAGCACCGCTCGCAGAAAGACTTCGTCCTAAAACTTTAGATGAAGTCGTTGGCCAGCCGCATCTTTTAGGCGAAAATAAGCCATTACGGCTTGCATTTCAATCGGGTAATTTACCCTCGATGATTCTGTGGGGCCCGCCTGGTGTAGGTAAAACTACATTGGCGCGACTTATTGCCAATACCGCACACGCTGATTTCATCCCCATTTCTGCCGTTTTATCTGGCATTAAAGATATCCGCGATGCCGTAGAGCGCGCAGAGCTTACTTTGCAACAGCATGGGCGCAAAACGATTCTTTTTGTAGATGAAGTGCATCGCTTTAACAAAGGTCAGCAAGACGCGTTTTTGCCATTTGTAGAAAGCGGGTTGATTACCTTTATTGGCGCAACCACTGAAAATCCATCATTTGAGGTGAATAGCGCGCTTTTAAGCCGTGCGCAGGTGTTTGTGTTGAATGCCTTAAGTGAGCCAGAACTGGCGCTGCTATTAGAGCGCGCACGTTTGCTAGTGGCTGAAAATATCAGTTTTAGCGATGAAGTAAAAGAACAGATTTTAGG
>JANLWF010000106.1:0-10632 GCA_031364385.1 Methylotenera sp. | reverse complement strand
TGCTGGTGTTTATTGTGGAGTTGCTCAATTCTGCGATTGAGGCGGCGGTGGATCATACTTCGATTGATCATCATCCATTGGCAGGCCGCGCCAAAGATATTGGTAGCGCGGCGGTGATGGTAAGTATTATGCTGTTTATGCTGGTTTGGGGTTTGGTGATTTTCGGCTAACAATCTAGCTTACTTCAACACGCTTAAATTAAGCAGAAGCTCAGTGCCTAGCCACCTAGCGGAGTTGGTATGCGCATCGAGCTCGTCTGATTGTACAGGGTGAATGAGTGCAGAAAGCCCTTTGCGCAACGCATCTATAGTTGCCATTGCATGGTTAATGTGAGAGGCGGGGATGTGAATCTCAAACATTGGCTTAGGGTGCGGGCCAATTGCCATGGGGATTAACTGCCCTGTGTAAGTGAGCTGCGGCAAAGCTTTAATGATGTTTTCTCGAACTTGTATGGCAAGCGCCATTTCATCTAAAGCAAAGTAAATATGAGCGTGATAAGTTCGTGTCATTTTTTTTCGACTCCTATCTTTTCTTCGCGGCCATTTTTTTGGCTCTAGGGTGCGCTGCATCGTAGGTTTTACTGAGGTGCTGAAAATCTAAATGCGTGTAAACCTGCGTGGTGCTGATGTTGGCATGGCCCAGCATTTCTTGCACCGCGCGCAAATCGCCGCTACTTTGTAACACATGGCTGGCAAAACTGTGACGCAGCATGTGTGGATGCACGCTTGAGTTAATGCCTTGCTTAATCGACCATTCTTTTAAGCGATATTGAATATTTCTGGCCGAAATACGTCTGCCCTGTAAGCCAATAAACACGGGCTTTCTGGTGGTATCAATCTTAACAATATTAGCGCGAATTTGTAACCATTTTTGAATCGCCTCGATGGCGTGACTACCCAGTGGCACAATGCGCGTTTTGTTGCCTTTACCTGTCACTTTAACCGTACCTGCCGAGAAATCCATCGCGTCAATATCCAAATTCACCAGCTCGCTTAGGCGTAGGCCTGAGGAATAAAATAGCTCTAAAATAGCGTGATCGCGAATGCTTAAAATGTCGTCACCTTGAATGTCTACAAGTTTTACCGCCTGCTCGATTGAAAGTGCTTGCGGTAAAGGTTTGGGTGATTTTGGAGCGCGTAGGCCGATTACGGGGTTATTGCTAAAGCCTTTGCGATTCACCAAAAATTCAAACAACCCGCGCCAGCTGGAAAGCATGCGCGCGATGCTTTTGCCGCCCAAACCTTTACTGTGCAAGGTGGCAATAAAGCGTCTTATGTGGGTGTTTTGTAGCTCGTTTAGCGCAATAGAATCAGCTAATTTGATGAGTTGCGAAATATCTCTGGCGTAATTTTCGCGGGTTAGCGGGCTTAAACCGCGCTCAAATTGCAAAAATTGCAAGTATTCGTGCAGCAAATTTTCTTTTAGCAATTCCACATTAGGCTTTAAGTTAAATGGCTTAACTTAAATCTAAATGCCGTGATAGCGCTGCGCTTAGTAACTCGCCAATTTTGCTGAGAAAATTTGTGCCCATCTCTGCAAAAAAGCGGTTCTGGCTATCGCTGGCAAGCGCCAAAAAGCCAATGGTTTGTGCCTCGCGTAGCGGAATTAGCGCAACTGAAGTCGCAGGATCGAGAAACCAATCTTCGCTGGCAATGCTAGGCGGCGCGCCACAATAAGGCTGCGTTTGTGAGGCAATCCAAGCTTTAACTTCTTCAGAAACGTTGCCAAACACCAAGTTTTTACTATTTGCAGCGTCTAGCGGATTAGCCCACAGGCGGAGGCAAGTGTCGCTTAAATCAAAATGTTCGGGTAAATCTTGGCTAATGAGTTGTTCAATTGCATCAAAACTTTTTGCTTTGTGCAAATCAAGGCTAAATGTATGAATTTTATTGGCGATAGCATCGTTTTCTTGCGCATTTAGCACTAGGTCGGCAAAGCGCTCTTCTAGCGCATTAATTTTATCGCGCTGTGCCAGTTGTTGGCGCTCGGCCAATGAAATCGTACCGTTGCCGTGCGGGCTTGGCAAATGAATTTCTGCTAAAAAATTAGCGTTTTTCTCAAAAAATCCTGGATGATTTTTTAAGTAATTTTTAATGTCTTGATCTTGAATATTTTGGTCTTGAATTTCATCGACTTGCATTTTTATTCCTTAAAATTAAATCTCGATTTGCCCTTCAAATACAATTTCCGCCCCGCCAGTCATCATTACTGGCTGGCTTGCTCCCGCCCATGCAATGCTAAGTGTACCACCGCGTGCATGTACTAATACAGGACTTGCTAGCAAGCCAAGCACTATGCCGCTAACCACCGCTGCGCAAGCGCCCGTGCCGCAGGCCAGCGTTTCACCCGCACCGCGCTCGTACACGCGCAATTTAATTTCATGTGGATTCACTATTTGCATAAAACCCGCATTTACCCGTTGCGGAAAGCTGGTGTGTGCTTCAATCTGTGGGCCAAGCTCGCCTACACAGGCAGTTTCTACGTCGTCTACTATAGTCACCGCGTGCGGGTTGCCCATACTGACCGCGCAAATATCAATGGTTTGCTGGTGTAATGGTAGCGCATATAGCTTTTGTTTATCTACTGCAATAAACGGGATTTTTGCAGGCTCAAAAATGGGTGCACCCATGTTTACCGTGACTTGATTGTCGTTTTGTAAAGTCAGCACAATCAAGCCGCTAGCAGTTTCCACGTTGATTTCACGTTTTTGCGTTAAACCTTTTGCTAATACAAAACGCACAAAACAACGCGCACCGTTGCCGCATTGCTCTACCTCACCGCCATCGGCGTTAAAGATGCGATATTTAAAATCTACATTTGGCAAATTAGTTTTTTCTACCAATAAAAGTTGGTCGCAACCTACGCCAAAGTTGCGATTGGCGATTTTTTTGATTTGCGCTGAGGTAAGCGATATAGGCGCAGAAAATCCATCAATCACGACGAAATCGTTACCCGCGCCCTGCATTTTGGTGAAATTAAGTAACATAATTTAACAATATTAAAGTTACGCTATTCTAGCAAACTTATAGCAACTATTTGCTCCAACTGGTTGATTTAAAGTGTAGAATACGCGCCTCGAAGTGATTTTCAATGCTCCTTTAGCCTTTAGTGAGTGTTGTTTTACTTTTAAATTTTAAATTCCAAGGCGCAATTAATGAACAACTATCTTTTTACTTCAGAATCCGTTTCTGAAGGCCATCCAGACAAACTCGCAGACCAAGTATCCGACAGTATTTTAGATGCTATTTTAGCGCAAGACCCAACCGCTCGCGTAGCCGCAGAAACCCTCGCCAATACTGGCCTGATTGTGCTCGCAGGCGAAATTACCACCACCGCGAATGTTGATTATATTAAAGTCGCGCGCGAAGCCATTAAGCGCATTGGCTATGACAATACCGATTACGGCATCGACTACCGCGGTTGCGCAGTGCTGGTGGCTTACGATAAACAATCGCCAGACATCGCGCAAGGTGTAGATGGCGCGCACGACGACCCACTAGACCAAGGCGCGGGCGACCAAGGTTTGATGTTTGGTTATGCGGTGAATGAAACACCGCAACTGATGCCTTTGCCGATTTGGCTAAGTCACCGCTTAATGGAGTGCCAAGCGCAATTGCGGAAAAATGGCGTTTTATCTTGGCTGCGCCCAGATGCAAAATCTCAGGTGACGATTAAATATGTCGATGGCAAACCAGATTCAATCGACACCGTAGTGGTTTCTACGCAGCACGCGCCAGAGTTGGACTTAAAAGATATTCGCGAAGCGGTGATTGAAGAAATCATCAAACCAATGTTGCCTAAAGAACTCATCAAAGGCGAGATTAAATATTTAGTCAATCCCACAGGTCGCTTTGTAGTAGGCGGCCCACAAGGCGATTGTGGCTTAACAGGCCGTAAAATTATTGTTGATACTTATGGTGGGGCTGCGCCGCATGGCGGCGGTGCTTTTTCAGGTAAAGACCCATCAAAAGTGGATCGTAGCGCAGCTTATGCGGCGCGTTACGTGGCCAAAAACATTGTGGCCGCAGGTTTGGCTGATAAATGTATGGTGCAAATTAGCTATGCCATTGGCGTGGCGCGGCCGACTTCTGTGATGGTAGAAACCTATGGTACAGGCAAAGTCAGCAATGAGATATTGACAGCTTTGGTGTTAGAGCATTTTGATTTACGCCCAAAAGGCATCGTGAAAATGCTCGATTTATTGCGCCCCATTTACACCAAAACAGCTGCTTACGGGCATTTTGGTCGCGATGAGCCTGAGTTTACTTGGGAAGCAACTGACAAGGCTGTAATGTTAAAAGCGGCAGCAGGTTTGTAAAAAGTAGGTTAGTGGTGAGCATAGCGAACCTCAACAAATCAGCGTATTTAAAATGCGTGTATTGTTGGGGTTCTATTTGCTATTTAGCATATTTTATGCAGGCTCTAGTTTTGACAATCTGAACGATTTCGCTATAATGCGGTCATTAAAGCAGTAAAAATTAACCGAGGAACGTTGCGAAGCCATTTAATTTGGCTCTAGGCTCGGTTAGGGAGATTAAAATCTTTCAAACGGCGTTCACCTATTATTTAACCGTGCCAGACACGGGAACTGGGTGAACAAAACGCCAAATCTAAATTGCGCTTTTGTCAAAAATTCCATTCCCTGCTGGTTACAAACTTTCATGATTTTTAAGGATTTAAAAATGAATGCTGTGACCGATACCAAAGTAAAAACCAAAGACTATGTAATTGCCGACATTGGTTTGGCTGCTTTTGGCCGTAAAGAAATCGCCATTGCCGAAACAGAAATGCCAGGCTTAATGATGATTCGTGAAGAATTTGCCATTACGCAGCCGCTAAAAGGCGCACGCATTACAGGCAGCCTGCACATGACGATTCAAACTGCCGTGTTGATTGAAACGCTTAAAGATTTGGGCGCAGACGTGCGTTGGGCATCGTGCAATATCTACTCTACGCAAGACCACGCAGCGGCGGCGATTGCCGCTGGCGGTACGCCTGTGTTCGCAATTAAAGGCGAAACGCTAACCGAATATTGGGATTATACGCACCGTATTTTTGAGTGGACTGACGGCGGCTACACTAATATGATTTTGGATGACGGCGGTGATGCGACCTTGTTACTGCACCTTGGTACCCGTGCTGAAAAAGATTTGAGCGCGATTGCAAAACCAACTTCTGAGGAAGAAATTTGTTTATTTGATGCGATTAAAGCGAAATTAAAAGTTGATCCAACTTGGTATTCAACTCGTTTAGCTAAAATTATCGGCGTGACGGAAGAAACCACGACTGGCGTGCATCGCTTGTATCAAATGCATAAAGAAGGCAAATTGGCCTTCCCAGCAATCAATGTAAATGATTCAGTGACTAAATCGAAATTCGATAACTTATACGGTTGCCGCGAAAGTTTAGTGGATGCGATTAAACGCGCAACCGACGTGATGATTGCAGGTAAAGTGGCTGTGGTAGCGGGTTATGGTGATGTGGGCAAAGGTTCAGCACAGGCTTTACGCGCACTTTCTGCACAAGTTTGGGTAACAGAAGTTGACCCAATTTGCGCGCTACAAGCGGCGATGGAAGGCTACCGAGTGGTAACGATGGATTATGCCTGCGAACATGCCGATATTTTTGTGACGGCGACAGGCAATTATCACGTCATCACCCACGACCACATGGCGAAAATGAAGGACCAAGCCATTGTCTGCAACATCGGCCATTTTGATAACGAAATTGACGTTGCCAGCTTAGAAAAATACGAGTGGGATGAAATTAAGCCACAAGTGGATCATGTGATTTTTCCAAATGGTAAGAAAATCATCTTGTTAGCAAAAGGTCGATTAGTGAATTTGGGCTGTGGTACTGGTCATCCAAGCTATGTGATGAGCTCTAGCTTTGCTAATCAAACCATCGCGCAAATCGAGCTATTTACGCGCCAAGCGGATTATCCAGTGGGCGTTTATGTATTACCTAAACACCTGGATGAAAAAGTGGCGGTGTTACAATTGAAAAAATTAAATGCACAATTGACGACTTTAACAGACCAGCAAGCGGCTTACATTGGTGTTAGCAAACAAGGCCCTTACAAGCCAGATACTTATCGTTATTAAAAAGGAGTAGGCACATGAAATTATTAATTGGGTGGTTATTAAATGCATTGGCTTTGCTAGGTGTGGCTTATGTTGTGCCTGATATTCATGTGGCTAGCATTTGGATTGCAGCGATTGCCGCAGTGGTGATTGGTTTGGCAAATATGTTGATTAAGCCAATTTTGGTTATATTGACTCTACCTGTCACGATTATTACCTTAGGGCTTTTTATATTGGTGATTAACGGCGTTTTATTTTGGGTGGTGGGACACTTTCTGCAGGGTTTTGAGGTTAAAACACTGATAGCAGGCATCATTGGCGCATTGGCTTATAGCGTGATTTCGTGGATATTAAGCGCAATCGTGATTGATAAAGACGACTGATATTAAAACGCATATTTCGCCGTGCTACGTCAACTTATTTGCTGTTTTGTGTCTAGCCTGACCCAAAACTATGCTTAAGAACTATGCATTTTTAAAAGAAGTGAAGAATATGAATAACATCCCATTAAGTTTTGAATTTTTCCCGCCAAAAACGGTAGATGGCATTGCTAACTTGCGCGAAACGCGGGTGCAGTTAGCTAAATTTAACCCTGAATTTTTTTCGGTCACCTTTGGTGCAGGCGGCTCTACGACGGATCGCACCAAAGATACAGTGTTTGAAATACAAGCCGAAGGTTTTGCTGCCGCACCGCATATTTCTTGCATATCATCTAGCAAAGAAGAGATTCGTGAATTGCTGACTGCTTACCAAGCTAAAGGCATCAAACGTTTAGTGACGTTGCGAGGCGACGTGCCTTCTGGCGAGGTGAGCGCGGGCGATTTTAAATACGCGAACGAGTTGGTAAAATTTATTCGCCAAGAAACAGGTGATTGGTTTCATTTAGAAGTCGCAGCCTATCCAGAGTTTCATCCAGAAGCACTTTCTGCCGCCAAAGACATGGCTAACTTTAAGCGCAAAGTTGAAGCGGGTGCCAATTCTGCTATTACGCAGTATTTTTACAACGCAGACGCTTATTTTAAGTTTATCGATAGCTGCCGTAAAGACGGTATTAGCGTGCCGATTGTACCAGGCATTATGCCGATTTATAACTTCACGCAATTGGCGCGCTTTTCGGGTATTTGTGGCGCGGAAATCCCACGTTGGCTACGCTTGCGCCTAGAGGCTTATGCAGATGATATGCCTTCGTTACGCGCGCTGGGTGTGGATGTGGTGAGTGAGCTTTGTGAACGTTTATTGGCTTGGGGTGCGCCTAGTTTACACTTTTACACGCTGAATCAAGCTGGTGTTATTTCCAACATTATTAAAAATCTTGCAGTAGAAAACCTTAAAAAAATTACTGTAGCGAAGACCTAATGCAGTGTCAGCCCGCGCGGGTTAAATAGCGCGTCTTCCACAAACAAGTAATCTTTCTCGCGGCCTTCATTCCATAACGCTATCATGGTAATCCAGCGCATTTCTTCTATGTTAACTTGCTCTTGCTTAAGCGCCATTGCACGGTCGATAATCAAATCCCGCTCTACATCGTTAATCACATTGGCTTGCTGTAGAAATAAAACAAAACCAATACTTTCAATATTAATTTTTTTAAGCTCACTTTCAGCAAGTATGCGCGTGGCAGAGTGTTGGTGTGAGTAGGTCGCAGGGGGTTGCGTTAGCATCGATTTCATTTCTTGAAACCAGCCAACCGCACCTTGAATATCTTTTTGATTAAAGCCAGCTGCAGACAGCTCTTGCGTCATGACATCATCGTCTGGCAAGGCATGGTGAGCAATGTAATTTTCGAATATGAATACTAAAACTTCAAACATAGTCACCCCCCAGCGGTTAATAAAATCTTTTGTACTTGGTTTTTTTTATTTTTGTACTTGGTTTTTTATTTTTATAATTGGTTTTTTGTTCGTTAAACTAGGCGTTGATATTTTCCACCAGCCAACACTGTCACTTTGCTTTCTAACTCCAACACCATCAGCATGGATGAAAGCGCTTCAGTCGTCAACCCAGTAAGTGTGAGCAGATTTTCAAAGTTAATTGCGTCATATCCCATGCAAACCAAGACTGTATTGGCTTCCGAGGGTTCTGAGCCTTTAGAATCCAAATTATCCGTTAGCCCACATGGGCTATTACTTGGTAGTAAATTTTTCAGTTCCTCGAGTATATCTTGCGTAGTTTCTACTAGTTTGGCACCTTGTTTAATCAGTTGATGGCAACCTTTGGAAACGGGTGAGTGGATTGAACCTGGAATCGCAAACACTTCACGTCCTTGTTCGACGCTCAAACGCGCGGTAATGAGTGAGCCACTGTCGATATTGGCTTCTACCACCAAGCAACCCAAACTAAGGCCGCTAATGAGTCTGTTACGTCTTGGAAAATTTTGTGCTTTGGAGGGCGTGCCGAGGGGAAACTCTGAAATAATTAAGCCGCGTTCGGCGATTTTATGGGCTAAATCGCGATGGCGAGCAGGGTATACAATATCTAAACCAGTGCCCACTACGGCAATGGTGGCTCCATTGGCCTGCCCACTTGCTTTTAGGGCGCCGCGATGGGCTGCGCCATCAATACCAAGTGCCATGCCACTCACTACACATAGGCCGTGATTGCACAAACTCATTGCGAAATCTTCTGCGTTTTTTTCGCCCTGTGGTGTGGCGCTACGGCTGCCCACCATGGCGATAGAAGGGTGATTAAGCCAATGCAAATTGCCTATGGCATATAGCAAAATAGGTGGATTACTAATTTCTAACAGTTGTTTGGGGTAAGTGTTGTCTGCGAGTGTAACAATGTGTGCGTTATCTTTTTTTAGCCAATCCAGCGTAGGTGTAATCGCCTCGACATCCACGCCTTGGTTGATTTTTCGGGCAATTTCATCATCAACAATTTCACGTAACTGGTTAATGCTGGCGCTAAAAACGGCGTCAGGCGAACCAAATTTTGCTAATAACTGGCAAATACCTGCATTGCCTAAACCAGGCATTTGGTTGAGTGCAAGCCACAGCTTTAAATCGCTAAGCGTATTTTCATAACCTTGCTTTTTAGAACTATGCTCTTCAGAACTTTGCTCATCGTCTGCAGGCGCCATTATTACGGCGTTTGCACTGCATCAAGCGTATAGACAGACTCAGTTGCGTTCATAATCAAAGCGTAAGAAACGCGATCAAAAGTTCTAAAAATCATCAGTAAACCCACGCGTTCATCAGGTAATTTTACTTCTCCAGGTGCTAAAACCACTTGAGTTTGCTGTGGCGCTTTTTCAAAATTAACGATTTTTTTGCCGTCGGCTCCAGTTTGCACGTCAAAATTAAGTTTTTTTAACTTTTTCTCTTCGGTCACCACTTGATTCGACTTGGGCGCTCGGTACTCTGGATCTTTAATTACACGGCCATAGCGATTAATGGCGAGTACATGACCTTCTTCTAAGCCATCTTTTTTACCACGATTAATGGAAACTACTGTATTTGGTCCACCTTCGGCCAAGCCGCCGTAAATGCGCATAATACGGCCATTGATTTCTTTATCTGGCGCATGTGGCACAAAACTACTTTGAAAGGCATCGGGCGCAACAACCAAGCGATCCTTGGTAAAAATCTCTTCTTTAGCGCGCACAATGTCGCCTGTAGCGGGTGCACCATAACGCGTAATATCTGCGTCACCTAAATAGATAGCCTCTGTACCCAACACTTCTTTAGTATCAGGGTCGATTAATTGCTCACCTGCACGATAAATATTCCAATGATTACCTTCGCCTTCTTTAATACCATTCACATAAACGCGGTTACCCGGGCTTAAAATTACACGGTTATCTGGCCCAGCAATAATGCGTGGTGCGCCATCAAGTTTGCCATTCTCAATTAATAACGGCTGACTTAGAAATGGCGTAATAACATTGGGAGCGATGGTTTGAATGGCTTCTTTTGCGAGGGGTTCTATACGAATACCCGGTTTTAGCGTGACCGTTTCGTGTAGCAAACGTAATTGCGGGCTTCCGCTACTATTGTCTAGCACCACCACATCGCCAGGGTAAATCAAATGAGGATTTTTAATTTGCGCACGGTTCATGCGCCAAACTTTTGGCCACTGCCATGGGTCTTTTAGAAACTTGCCCGAAATGCCCCACAGCGTATCGCCTTTCACTACAGTGTAGCGTTCAGGAGGATTATTTTGCAGCTGGATATCCTCTGCATATATGTTGAAGCTTAAGCAAGCAAGTGCAACCAGCGTTATAATACGTTTATTCATGCGTTGACCTCGGTCAAAATGGCGGCTAAATATAGGAATACATCCGCGAAATAGCATTAAATTTATCATGTAATCCATTCAACAATCAAGCTTTTTTGCTAAAAAACACTGACTTTATGGCAACTTTAACAATACTTAATTACCCAGATCCACGTTTGCACACAGTGGCAAAGCCTGTCAAAGACGTAAACGCAGATATACAGCGCTTAGTGGACGACATGGCGGAAACCATGTATGCCGCGCCAGGCGTAGGTTTGGCGGCAACACAGGTCAATCAGCATATTCAATTAATTGTGATTGACACGTCAAAAGA
>JANLWF010000099.1:0-9129 GCA_031364385.1 Methylotenera sp. | reverse complement strand
ACGGCATTGCGAGAGAATCGATCAGTCATCGTCAACGATTACCTTAATGACCCCATGACCGCTCCTTGGCGAGAGAGTGCCGCGAACATCGGCTGGGCTTCTGCCGCCGCGTTCCCAATACAGCGTGGAGGACAGCCGTTTGCGGTGCTCACCGTTTGTCATGCGCAACCCCACGCTTTCGATGAAGAAGCTGTCGCATTGCTAGAAGAGATGTCGATAGATATTTCTTTTGCGCTGGATAATTTCGATCGTGAGACGAGGCGCATGGCTTCGGAAGAATCCCTTCGATTAGCAGCTTCCGTTTACGATACCAGCAGTGAAGCGATTATGATTACCAATGCTGACAACCAGATTATTGCTGTCAATCCAGCTTTCATAAGTATTACTGGTTACCTTGCGGAAGAGGTGATTGGAAAGGATCCCAGTATCCTCAGTTCCGACCACCAAGATGAGGCGTTCTATCAGGCGATGTGGCATGAACTCAATACCACTGGCTATTGGAAAGGCGAAATCTGGGATCGGCGTAAGAATGGTGAAATCTATCCAAAATGGCTGACCATCAATACCGTTTTTAACGAGGATAGTACGATTGAAAGACGGGTGGCGATGTTCATCGATATTAGTCAGAGAAGAGAAGCAGAGCAACTAATTTGGCGACAGGCCAACTTCGATGCCTTAACCGCGCTACCCAATCGTCAGATGTTTTACGATCGCCTAGATCAGGACATGAAGAAGTCCCATCGTTCTAACCGGCCGTTGGCGTTAATGTTTCTCGACCTCGACCGGTTTAAAGAGATTAATGACACCCTTGGCCATGACATGGGCGACGTCCTGCTTAAGGAAGCCGCCCATCGTTTAAGCGGCTGCGTGCGCGAAACTGACACTGTGGCACGATTGGGTGGTGATGAATTTACCATTATCTTAAATGAGCTGGATGATTTCAACACCGTTGAACGCGTTGCCTGCAGTATCCTGAGTAAACTGGCAGAGCCCTTTCATTTGGGGAGTAAAATCGTCTATGTTTCCGTTAGCATTGGCGTTACACTATATCCAGAAGACGCCACCAGCATAGAAGCCCTGCTCAAGAACGCTGATCAGGCTATGTATGCTGCTAAGAATAAAGGACGCAATCGCTATAGCTACTTCACCCCCACCATGCAGTTGGCCGCACAGACTAGGATGCAGATTACCAATGATTTGCGAGAGGCGCTTGTTGGCAATCAGTTCTGGATCGCATTCCAGCCCATTGTTGAACTTGGGAATGGCAAGATATGCAAAGCAGAAGCACTGATTCGTTGGCAGCATCCTCAGCGCGGCCTGATCAGTCCAGCTGATTTCATTCCCATTGCAGAAGATACTGGACTTATTGTCGATATCGGTGAATGGGTGTTTCGTGAGGTAACAAAACAAGTTTCAATCTGGCGCAAATCGTACCACCCTGAATTTCAAATTAGCATTAATAAGTCTCCAGTGCAGTTTCGTGATGAGAACTCAGCCTATATTAATTGGCCAGATCAACTGCAACAGCTTGGTTTACCTGGTCAAAGCATCGTCGTAGAAATTACCGAAGGGATGTTGATGGATGCCAGCGATGCCATTAATAACAAACTCCTTGCATTTCGTGACGCTGGCATTCAGGTGTCGCTAGACGACTTCGGCACTGGATACTCTTCACTGTCCTATCTCAAAAAGTTTGACATTGACTACTTAAAGATCGATCAGTCCTTTACCCGTAACCTTACTCCTGATTCAGAAGATATGGCCTTGTGCGAAGCCATCATCGTGATGGCGCACAAGCTTGATATGAAAGTAATAGCTGAAGGGGTAGAAACGTTAGAGCAACGAGATCTACTAATTGCCGCTGGATGCGATTACGGGCAGGGTTATTTTTTCTCAAAACCCATTTCAGCTGATGAGTTTGAAGCATTATTGCAAAAAGCATAAGCTTGAAACACTATATAAACGATGATTTTTACAGTTGAAAACCCACGTGCCAGCAGTTCGATTCTGCACCCTGCTACCATTTCTTGATATTCAAATCAATTGTCAATAAAATCAACCTCCTAAAGCATTTACATCTGATACTTCATGTGTACAATAAGCACACTTATTAGGGTTTTAATATGAAAAGTTATTCTGAAATTGAAGCAGCCGACTTGTTTGATCTTATCACTAAACCTAGAGTGCTATTGGTTGATGTGCGTAACGATGACGAAGTTGCACGCGGCGTTATTCCAGGTGCTATACATATTCAACTCCCGATGTTGCCTATGCGATACGAAAAACTAATGAATGCAAATACAGTGGTGTTCTACTGCCACAGCGGCGTTCGCTCTGCCCACGCAGCCGATTTTGCAGTCAACAAAGGTGTAAAAGATGTATTTCATCTAATAGGCGGTGTGCTAGCGTGGGGCAAAGCTGGTTATGCGTTAAACAAGAAAAAAGCCAACGAATATAACTATTGATCTGATTGGAAATAAATGGAATTCGATAAAGAATTAGACGCAAAAAATCTCAATTGCCCTTTGCCAATTTTGCGTTGCAAAAAAAGCCTGAGCGAGATCGGGGCAAACCAAACGCTTAAAGTTGTAGCCACCGACCCAGGCTCTGTTAAAGATTTTCAAGCGTTTTGCAAACAAACTGGGCATGAATTATTGCAACTGGATGACGCCGATGGTGTATTTACGTTTTACATCAAAAAACGCGCAGATGCCTAATGCCAAAAAAGCTCGCCCTCATCGCCTCTAAAGGCACGTTAGATTGGGCTTACCCACCATTTATATTGGCCTCCACCGCCGCCGCGCTTGATTACGAAGTACAGGTTTTTTTCACCTTCTACGGCTTAACCTTACTTAAAAAAGACTTAGGCGATTTAAAAGTCTCACCACTGGGCAACCCTGCCATGCCGATGCCTGTGCCCATGCCAAGCTTTGTACAAATGTTGCCAGGCATGGAAAGCTTGGCCACCTTGATGATGAAACAAAAAATTGCCGACAAAGGTGTGGCCAGCATTGAAGAGCTACGTAGCGCTTGTATTGAAGCGGGTGTGAAGCTAATTGCTTGCCAAATGACGGTAGATTTATTCGACTTTAAAAAAACTGATTTTATTGATGCGATTGAATTTGGCGGCGCGGCTACGTTTTTTGAGTTCGCGGGCGAATCAGATGTGAATTTGTTTATTTAGCTACTATTTTTTGCTTCAGTTAGCGCATTCACAAACACTTCAATATCCCAATCGCAACCACCGCAGCCTGTTTTTGCGCCAGTCCAGCGTGAAATTGCTTCTATCTCCATGCCCTGCTGCACTAAATCGTAAATTTGACCGCGTGTGGTACCACTGCAAGTGCACATAATTTCATCGGCTGGGTTATCATCAGTTGCGCTATCTTTTTCCAAGCTCATATCCGATTATGTTTTGCAGGGTTCACAATGAAATTATTTGAGTTTCGCTAGCTGATTATTCAATTTTTCTAAACTCGCCCCAAACTCTGCCACCCGCCCCTTTTCTTGCGCGACCACTTCAGCAGGCGCACGCGCTACAAAGCTTTCGTTATTGAGCTTGCCGTTGGCTTTGGCAATTTCGCCTGTTAAACGTGCGATTTCTTTGCCAATACGTTCTTTTTCGGCTGCTATATCTATCTCGACTTTCAACATCAATTTAAAGTCATCCACCAACATCACTGGTGCGTCGGCTTCTGGCAAATCTGCCACAATTGACACCTCTTCTAACTTAGCCAAAGCCTTTAAGTACGGCGCATACAGCGCTAGTTTAGTCGCATCGCCTGATGCAATTAGCGGCGCGCGGGCAGCGGGTGAAATGTTCATCTCCCCTCGTAAACTACGGCAGGCATCGACCATTTGCTTAAGCTGCGCCACCCATGCTTCACTAGCTTCATCCAGTTTGTCGGGCTGTGCTTTTGGGTATGGTTGTAACATGATGCTTGGCTTATCAACGCCCGTCATGGGCGCAATTATCTGCCATATTTCTTCGG
Organism: Methylotenera sp.; assembly: GCA_031364385.1. Classification (GTDB taxonomy): domain Bacteria; phylum Pseudomonadota; class Gammaproteobacteria; order Burkholderiales; family Methylophilaceae; genus Methylotenera_A. Next base: position 5,137 of record JANLWF010000099.1, on the reverse strand, counting down.
TAATAAAGGGCATAATCGGGTGCGCGAGGCGCAAGATTGTTTCTAATACACGCAGCAAAGTACGGCGTGTGGCGCGCTTTTCTGCATCATCCCCCGTTTGAATTTGTACCTTGGCCAGCTCTAAATACCAATCGCAATATTCATCCCAAACAAATTCGTAAATGGCTTTAGCGGCTAGGTCGAAGCGGTAATCAGCAAACGCTTTTTCAACTTCCATCTCCGTGCGTTGCAATTTGCTTACTATCCAACGATCGGCTTGGCTAAACTTGCGCCCTCCTTCACCGCAGCTTGCTGCGTCAAAGCCGTTATCTTGACCTTCTGTGTTCATCAGCACAAACCGTGTGGCATTCCACAATTTATTGCAGAAGTTGCGATAACCATCACAACGTTGCAAATCAAATTTGATGTCGCGGCCTGGGCTGGCGAGCGCAGCGAAAGTAAAGCGCAAAGCATCCGTGCCATAAGCGGCAATGCCTTCGGGAAACTCTCTACGCGTACGTTTTTCGATTTTTTCGGCGTCTCTTGGGTTCATTAGCCCTGTGGTGCGTTTTTTAATTAAATCGTCTAGCCCAATACCATCAATCAAATCAATCGGGTCTAGCACGTTGCCTTTAGATTTACTCATCTTTTGGCCTTCAGCATCGCGAATCAGGCCGTGCACATACACATGCTTAAACGGAATTTTGCCCGTAATGTGCGTGGTCATCATCACCATACGCGCCACCCAAAAGAAGATAATGTCGAAGCCAGTGACTAAAACGGATGATGGTAGATACTGCTGAAAGGCAATATTGGCGGCATCTTTGGCAGCATCGCCCGTCCAATCTAGGGTTGAGAACGGCCATAAGGCGGATGAATACCAAGTGTCTAAAACGTCATCGTCGCGCTTGAGATTACCCGTGTAACCATCTTTGGCAGCGAGCGCTTTTGCGCCTGCTTCATCAGTCGCCACATACACTTTGCCAGCATCAGAATACCAAGCTGGGATTTGATGCCCCCACCATAATTGGCGGGAAATACACCAGTCTTGGATATTATTTAGCCATTGGTTGTAAGTGTTCACCCAGCTTTCTGGGTAAAACTTGATTTCGCCATTCGCTACAACATCTAAGGCTTTTTGCGTGATACTTTTACCTGTTTCATCTGCTTTACTCATCGCAACAAACCATTGGTCGGTCAGCATAGGCTCAATAATTACGCCAGTGCGGTCGCCACGAGGTACTTTGAGTTTGTGTTTTTCGGTTTTAACTAAATAGCCTTCGGCTTCTAAATCAGTAACAATTTGTTTGCGAGCGTCAAAACGGTCAAGTCCACGATATTTTTCTGGTACAACTTCTTCTGGATAGCCCCCTAAAACCGCATCCTGAATCACAATAACTGCACCAGATTCAGTTGGCGCTCGGTATTTTTTGGCAGCAATTTGTGGAGCGTTAGTGGAGCTAATAATTTTCCCATCTAGGGCTATTACTGAAATCATCGGCAACTTGTGACGCTGACCGACTGCATAGTCATTAAAGTCATGCGCGGGCGTGACTTTAACGCAACCTGTGCCGAATTCTTTATCGACATAAGTATCGGCAATAATCGGGATTTCACGGTCGCACAAAGGTAATTTAACGTTTTGACCAATCAAGTGTTTATAGCGCTCATCATCAGGATGCACCATCACTGCCACGTCACCCAGCATGGTTTCTGGACGGGTTGTTGCAACTGTTAAATGCGTTAATCCATTGACTGTATCTGGCTCAACAAGCGGATAGTTGATGTGCCACATAAAGCCATCTTCTTCTTCTTGCACTACTTCTAAATCTGAAACGGCTGTGCCTAATTTCACATCCCAATTCACCAGCCGTTTACCGCGATAAATCAAACCTTCGTTATACAAGCGCACAAACGTCTCGGTAACCGTTTTGTTTAAACCTTCATCCATGGTGAAGCGCTCGCGGCTCCAATCGGGCGAGGTGCCTAGCCTGCGCATTTGTTTAGTGATGGTATCACCTGAGTATTCTTTCCACTCCCACACTTTTTCTAGGAATTTTTCGCGGCCCAAATCGTGTCTTGAAACGCCTTGCGCGTCCAACTGGCGCTCTACCACAATCTGCGTGGCAATGCCCGCGTGATCTGTGCCTGGCTGCCACAGTGTGTTGTTGCCGCGCATACGGTGATAGCGCGTCAGTGAGTCCATGAGGGTTTGGTTAAAGCCGTGCCCCATGTGCAGTGTGCCTGTGACGTTGGGCGGCGGTAATAAAATACAGAAATTTTCTTTGATAGCGGGGTTTAAGCCAGCGGCGTAATAACCACGGCTTTCCCAAAATTCGTACCATTTGCTTTCAATGGCTTTGGGGTCAAAGGATTTGGCGAGTTCTTGAGATGGTGGTGTTTGCATAGTCATAGGCACAGATTTTACCACAGGCGTTATGCGTTACTAAACGCCTTGTAAAAGTTGGCTTAAGCTAATTTTAGTTAGATAAACAATAACCTTATGAACATGGTAATAGCCCCAAAAATTTTGGTTATCTATCCGCCAGCTTCGCTACCAAACATTTCAATTTTCACCGCATCCCAATAGCGTGAAAACCGCTTCAGTCGTCTATCGCTCATGTCAGCATTAGTAAATTTAACCTCTTGTTGCCATATCGGATTAAATGGTTCTAACAATGCCTTAAGTTGTCTATTGGGTGTATCTTGCGAAAGCACTTGACCCACGCCACGGTTATTAAGTACGTCACGCGCATCACCTATCCAAACTTCTACCTCTTGCAGCTCACTCAAGCAATCTGCCAAAAATTGTAGTCGCTTAAGTGGCCATTTGCCATACAAAAACTCATCGAACACAAAAATTTTAGGCATGGGTTTGTGAAGTAATGGATGCGCGGGAGAAAGCATTTCATCGTGCACAAAAATCGCGACAGCTCGATGTACCGAAATAGGTGCTCTCTCAGGCATTGCTACACGGTGCTCTTTAGCTTTTGCGGGGGCAGTGCTTGCAAACAACCTTCCGCTAAGCTTCTCGTGGCTTGCATCAAACGGGCAATTTACTGTACAAGTTGCGCAGTACTTTTCGCCAGTGTGGCGCGCCAAACTTTCCTTATTAAAAAAATATGGCTTAGAGCTGAATAGCGAAGCCACCCACTGCCAAGAAAGATGGTTTGAAGCTTTGTCGCCATCAAGCAAATTATTTTCAAACCAATCGGCCGCTTCGCGCCAATCTACTTTTAGCCAATGTACCATATAGGCCGCAAACCATTTACGGGCATGGTTATGCACGTAACCTTCGTGGGTTAAATCACGAATAAAACCATCCATACAAGGTAGGCCAGTAATGCCTTGACGAATAAAATCTGGCATTAGTTTATCGCCTAGCGCTACTTTTGGGTCTTCAATATCGCTGAAAATGCCGTCGCCTAAATCATACCAAACACGACGCCAATAATCGCGCCTAGCCAGCTCTGTGACAAACTTTTCGGCTTGCATACCAAAGCGAATGCGCACGTTATCCGAGGCTTCTTTTAATGTTAAACAACCATGGCGAAAATAAGGGGAAAGCTTAGAAACCGAGCCATTGGAAAAATTGCTATTACGATTATAAGACTCTAAATCAAGCGTATTTAAGCGCTTAAGCGCTTCTTGCCGCCCACCACGCCAGTCATCGCCCAAAAATGAGCCTGTCGCCTGCGGAAACAAGCGCCTTATGTATTGCAAGCGCTCTATTCTGTCTGATGGTATGGTTAGTTTGTAGTTGTTTGCCATTTTATAAACTAGCTGTAATCATTTATCTAACAATAGTTTACACTCATTTTATAATTTTGTTTCGAGAAAATTTTTGATTTATTTTAGCCGAAAAAATACTGATTATTAGGTTTTATAAGTTATTTTTCTAAGTGAGTGATTTTTCTAAAGCACTTTAATCTAAATTACTTTAATCTAGCACTTCAATCTAAAGCGCTAAATTGGTGCTAAGATATTTGTGCTATTTTATAGCAGATTAATGAGGTTACTATGATTGATGCAATGTGGATTTGGGGCGCAATAGGCTTAATTTTATTAGCGGTAGAGATGGCCACAGGCACTTTTTACATACTTTGGTTTGGCGTTTCTGCCTTAAGCGTCGCTATCGCCGTTTGGCTGTTTCCGACGCTTCCGCAAGCCTTGCAATTTGTGATGTTTGCAGCGCTTTCATTAAGCTCGCTGGCTATTTGGCGGCTTAATTACAAAAAAACTGATACACACCACCGTGTTGGCCAAGCGCAAGGTGAAGAAATAGGCCGCACAGGCACTGTAATAGAGACTTGCAGCCCCGCACAAAATGGTAAAATACGCTTTACACAAGGCCTGATGGGCAGCCGCGAATGGCCAGCGAATTCTGACGAAACCATTGAAGCTGGCAGCGCTGCCGCTGTGATTGCCGTTGAAGGCAATACGCTACGCATCAAAATTATTTAAGGAAAAAACATGGAAATTTTTAGTTTAGTACTCATATTTTTAGCAATTGTCGCCATCATTAAAGGCGTACGCATCGTGCCGCAGGGCGAAGAATGGGTCGTTGAGCGTCTGGGAAAATTCGCTGGCGTGCTCTCGCCAGGTTTGCACGTAATTAACCCAATTTTTAGTCGCATTAGCTACAAAGTCACCACCAAAGATATTATTTTAGAGATACCACAGCAAGAAGTGATTACAGCAGATAACGCGGTGATTCTAGCAAATGCAGTTGCATTTATTAAGGTCTCGAACATTGAGCGCGCGGTGTACGGCATTGAAAACTTTCGCGAGGCCATGCGTAATATGGTGCAAACTAATTTACGCTCGATTATTGGCGGCATGGAATTAAATCACGCCCTCACCTCGCGTGACCGCATTAAAACGGAGCTAAAAGCCGCCATTGCCGATGAAGCACTGGATTGGGGTTTGACGGTAAAATCAGTAGAAATTCAAGACATTAAGCCATCAAGCAATATGCAAGATGCGATGGAGCGCCAAGCAGCAGCTGAGCGTGAGCGCGTGGCGGTGGTGACCGAAGCTGAAGGCGCAAAACAATCGCTAATACTTAACGCAGAAGCTAGACTGGAAGCAGCTCGCAAAGATGCTGAGGCGCAAATGGTGGCAGCAAAAGCTTCGGCCGAATCAATTAAATTTATCT
>JANLWF010000085.1:0-4383 GCA_031364385.1 Methylotenera sp. | reverse complement strand
TTGGCATTTACTACAAGCCAAGCAAGCTAGAGCAGAGCTTGTTTTATTGGTACTTGCATTACTAATCGGCGGTATGTTTGATCAATTGATGTTAAGTAGCCATTTAATCAGTTACCAAGCGCATGGCTGGGGCATAGGTCAAGACTCTGCACCTATAGTTCCAGCATGGATATTGGCGTTGTGGGCAATATTTGTCACTGTGTTAAACGTAAGCCTGCGCTGGATGCGTGGCAAATGGCTGGTGGCAATTTTGTTTGGCGCTATTGGCGGGCCGCTCGCTTATATGGGTGCACAAAAATTAGGCGCAGTGACTTTAAACGCCCTGCCCATAAGCTATGTTGCGCTAAGTGTTGGCTGGGCGATTTTAACGCCGCTGCTGCTTAAAGTTTCTGAAAAATTTGATGGGTTTAAACAAAGTGTTTGATTGGTCAGTATATGTACTTAGTCTATACGCCATCGGCATATTTGCATTGCTTGGCTGGCTGCTTAGTTTAGCGCGCAACAATGTCACCCATGTTGATAGCATGTGGAGCTTGTTTTTTGCGCTGGCAACCTACACAACTGCAATACTGATGACCGAACTTTCGCCAAGAGCGCTGCTCATAATAACGCTAGTTACTATTTGGGCGCTGCGTTTATGCGTTTACCTGACTTGGCGCAACTGGGGCTCGCATGAAGATCATCGTTACGTTGAAATCCGTCAAAATAATCAGCCCTATTTTTGGCTTAAAAGTATTTATATTGTATTTGGCCTACAGGCAGTGCTGGCAGGGATTATCTCAATCTCTTTATTTGGCGCAGTTTCCAGTAGCAGCGAAATTAATTGGCTTGATTATATTGGCGTAGCGACCTTTATTTTTGGATTTATTTGGGAAACTGTTGCCGATTGGCAACTTAGCCAGTTTAAGGCTAAAGTAAACAATAAAGGCAAAGTGCTAGCCACAGGTTTGTGGCGCTACAGCCGCCATCCTAACTATTTTGGTGAATGCTGTGTGTGGTGGGGGTTTTACTTATTTGCATTGGCAGGCGGGACTTGGTGGGCGATTATTTCACCCATTTTAATGACTTTACTTTTACTTAAAGTGAGCGGTGTTAGCCTGCTAGAAAGCACCATTGTTGATCGCCGCCCTGCTTATGCTGATTACATTAAAAAAACCAATGCTTTTATCCCTAATTTTTTGAAAAGTTGAATATGATAAATAGTGTACTAATATTGGCTTTAACATTATTTTCTAGCAGTCTAATGGCACAGGAATGGGCGTTTGACGTGTATTTAGATAAAAGTAAAATCGGCAAACACACGTTTACATACGCAAATAATTCGCTAACTAGCCGCGCAAAATTTAATGTTAAAGTATTGTTTATTAATGCTTATCAATACGATCACACTTCAAAAGAGCGTTGGCAAGACGATTGTTTAGAAGGCATTGAGGTGAACACCACAGAAGACAAAGTGACAACCAAGGTGACTGGCAAAAAAACAAGTATTGGTTTTGAAGTGAGTGATGGTAAAAGTAATCAAACGTTACCTGCCTGCACTATGACGTTTGCTTATTGGAACCCTAAAATCCTGAGCCAAAGCAAACTATTAAACCCCCAAAATGCCGACTATTTAGATACGCATTTTGAAAAGCTAGCGAACGAATCGATTATGGTAAAAGGTAAGCCCACTGATACCACGCATTACAAATTAACAGGCTCTCTTAAGGGAAAAACTAAGCTCAACATCGAGCTCTGGTATAACCAAAACAACGAATGGGTAGCGTTAAAATCTACTACACCTGAAGGTTACAATATTATATATAAATTAATATAATCAATATGATAAATTATAAACTTAAAGTTTTACTTTTAATTATTTATAGCCTGCTAATCTCTGGCTGTATGGGAAACAAAATGAATGAAATTGCTACAGTAAAGCAAGTTGATTTGCCACGGTTTATGGGTGATTGGTACGTGATTGCGGCGATTCCTACCGCGATTGAGACCAAAAGCTTTAACGCCATCGAGAACTACAAACTGAATGCAGACGGCACTATTGCCACCACCTTCACTTTCAATAAAGACGCGCTGAATGGTCCAGTGAAAAAATATGAGCCTAAAGGTTTTGTGCGCGCCAATAGTGGCAACGCGCTATGGGGTATGCAGTTTATTTGGCCAATAAAAGCAGAATACCGAATCGCCTACCTAGATGAAAACTATCAACGCACCATCATTGCACGCAATGCCCGAGATTACGTTTGGATTATGGCGCGCACCCCACAAATGAGTGATGCAGATTATCAAGCGCTGGTGAATTTAGTTAAAGGCTGGGGTTACGACACTAGCAAACTGCGCAAAGTGCCGCATAGCTTACCTAAATAATAAAGCCATTTTCAGGAAAATCACATGTTTGTTAAGTCTAATTTTGTTTCCAAAATCACCACCTGGTTTGATAACAATGCCCTGCAGGTCAATAAATACGGGCTTGATGGCGGTATCGATTATTGGCGTGTTGTACCTTTTGTACTGATGCATATTGCTTGCTTTGCTCTATTTTGGGTAGGTTACAGCACTTTTTCTGTACTATTTGCAGTGGCACTCTATGCAGTAAGAATGTTTGCGATTACTGGCTTTTATCACCGTTATTTTGCGCATAAAGCTTTTCAAACCAGTCGTGCAGGTCAATTCATATTTGCCTTGCTAGGTGCAACCGCCGTGCAGCGTGGGCCTTTATGGTGGGCGGCGCACCACCGCAACCACCATGCGCATTCAGATGAAAAAACTGATGCACACTCGCCCGTGCAGCATGGTTTTTTATGGAGTCATATCGGCTGGTTTTTATCCCACGCTAATTTTCACACGCAGTTTGAGCGCGTTAAAGAGCTAGCCAAGTTTCCTGAGCTGCGTTTTTTAGATCGTTTTGATGTGGTCGTGCCCACTATTTTTGCAGTAGGTATTTTTTGTCTTGGTGAATTATTAGCAAGTAAAGCACCACAACTTGAAACAGATGGTTGGCAGCTTTTGGTGTGGGGCTTTGTCATTTCCACTGTGGTGCTTTACCACGTCACATTTAGCGTTAATTCGCTGGCACACCTTTGGGGTAAACGCCGTTATATGACGCGCGACCATAGCCGTAATAACTTCGTCATAGCACTTTTTACCTTGGGTGAAGGTTGGCACAACAACCATCATCACTACCCAGGGTCAGCCAGCCAAGGTTTTTATTGGTGGGAAATCGATTTTACTTACTATGGTTTACGCCTTTTATCCGCGCTGGGCTTAATTTGGAATTTACGCACAGTGCCCATTGCAATTCGTGAATCAAAAAAATATTAACAAATGAAGATTGCAATTATAGGGTCAGGAATCGCTGGGCTCACCCTCGCCCACCATTTGCATAAAAATCATGACATTACCGTGTTTGAGGCCAACAGCCACTTTGGTGGCCATACACACACGCATGATATTGCGCTTTTTGGTAAAAATTATGCAATAGATACTGGATTTATTGTGTTTAACGACCGCACTTACCCCAACTTTATTGGGATGCTGGATGAGCTAAAAGTAGCTTGGCAGCCAAGTAGCATGAGCTTTAGTGTACGCAACGAAGCAACAGGCCTGGAATATAACGGTACTAATTTAAATAGTTTATTTGCGCAGCGCAGCAACTTTTTTAAACCCAAATTTTACGGCATGATCTCGGATATTTTGCGCTTTAACAAAGAATCGCTCGACTTGCTAGAAAGCGCTAGTGAGATTAGTTTGGGTGAATATTTAAACCAAAATCATTACCAGCCACTGTTTATCCACAATTATATTATCCCAATGGGCGCTGCAATTTGGTCAACCGATGCTGCACAAATGCTCAATTTTCCTGCGCGATTTTTGGTGCGATTTTTTCATCATCATGGCATGCTCACCGTGAACAATCGCCCACAATGGCGCACTATTATGGGTGGTTCGGCACGATATGTAGAAAAATTAACTGAGGGTTTCATACAGAAAATTAGACTAAATACGCCAATTGCAGGCGTTAAACGTTTAAGCAACAATGTAATAATAAAATCACAATGGGGTGACGAAGAAGCCTTTGATTACGTATTTTTTGCCTGTCATAGCGACCAAGCTTTAGCGATGCTGGGGGCAGATGCCAGCGTACAAGAGCGCGAAATTTTGGGGGCTATCCCTTACCAAGAAAATAGCATTTATCTGCACCACGATAGCAGCCTGATGCCAAAGCGCGAATTGGCTTGGGCGGCATGGAATTACCATGTGACGGCGAAAGCGTCTGCTAAAGTACAAGTCACTTACAACATGAATATTTTACAAAATATTCAATCACCAGAGCCAATTTTAGTCACGCTCAACCATACCGATTTAATTAATCCAGCCAAAGTTATT
>JANLWF010000079.1:0-3397 GCA_031364385.1 Methylotenera sp. | reverse complement strand
TGGGGCTTTGCTGCGATTGCGGTGATGATGCTGTTTTATTACATGCTATTTGGTGGCGTTTCGGTGTTAGCCCTTGGCGTTAATTTGTTGTTGTTAGTGGCTTTGCTTTCCATGCTGCAAGCCACGCTCACCTTGCCTGGCTTGGCGGCGATTGCCCTGGCGCTGGGTATGGCGATTGATGCCAACGTACTGATTAACGAGCGTATTCGTGAAGAATTACGCAATGGCAACACGCCACAAGCCAGTATTAGCGCGGGTTACAGCCGTGCATTTGATACGATTTTAGACTCGAACGTGACGACATTAATCGCTGGTATGGCACTATTTATGTTCGGCACAGGGCCCATTAAGGGCTTCGCCGTGGTGCATGTGTTGGGCATTCTCACCTCCATGTTTAGCGCCATTTTAGTTTCGCGCGCCATGGTGAACATTATTTATGGCTACCGCCGCAAAGTGACCAAACTTTCTATCGGGCAGATTTATAAAGCCGATTAATTTAAAGTAACTTATAAAACACACCTTGTAGAGTAAAAATTATGGAATTATTTAGAATTAAAAAAGACATCCCGTTTATGAGCTATGGCCGCATTACCACGGCTATTTCGCTCATCACTTTTTTGCTAGCAGTATTTTTTCTGTGGTCAAAAGGACTCAACTACGGCGTAGATTTTACGGGCGGCACGGTGATGGAGGTGAACTACCCACAAACTGCCGATATTGATAGTATCCGCAAAGCGGTTGATTCTATAGGCTTAAAAGATGCAACCGTGCAAAATTTTGGCACTAGCCGTGATGTACTGATTCGCTTACCGCTAAAGAAAGACATGTCGATTGCAGCACTCTCTGAAACCGTTGCTAAAGCCTTACAAACAGCTGACCCGAAAGCTGAAATTCGTCGTGTGGAATCAGTCGGCTCACAAGTTGGTGACGAGCTGTATTCTAACGGCGGGTTGGCTTTGTTGCTGGTTTGCGTAGGCATTATGGCTTATTTGGCGATTCGTTTTGAGTGGCGTTTTGCAGTGGCGGCAATTATCGCCAATATGCACGATGTGGTGATTATTTTAGGCTTTTTTGCCTTTTTTCAATGGGAGTTCAACTTAACCGTACTTGCCGCGATTTTAGCGGTGCTAGGTTACTCGGTGAATGAATCTGTGGTGGTGTTTGACCGAGTGCGCGAGAATTTTAGAAAAATGCGCAAGGCTTCGGTAGTGCAAGTGATAGATAACGCCATTACCCGCACCATGAGCCGCACAGTCATCACCCACGTAATGACGCAAACCATGGTCGGCTCCATGCTGCTATTTGGTGGCGAAGTGCTGCACAACTTTGCGCTAGCGCTCACTATCGGTATTTTGTTCGGTATTTATTCTTCTGTGTTGGTGGCTTGCCCAATCGCTATGTGGCTAGGTGTGAATCGTGCTAATTTAATTGGCGATGTTGATAAAAAAGACGCAAACAAAGAAGTTGCTGAAGCGACACCCTAAGTTTTACATCGCTATAAGTTTTACTTCATTTGAACGCTTGATTATTAAAGCCATTGATTATTAAGGCAAAGTATGGGTAAACTAATCACCTCATGTTTTTTGATTTAGCTCTCTTTGGATAATATTCCTATATCGTGGCAATTGGCAGCTCTGGCCTTATTGCTGCTCATTTCTGGCTTTTTCTCTGTCGCTGAAACCAGCTTAATGTCGCTTAACCGTTACAGGTTGCGGCACTTGGTCAAAGAAGGTAATCGTGGCGCTCGCCTCGCCAGTGCGCTATTAGCCAAAACTGACAAGCTACTCGGCGTTATTTTACTATGTAATAATTTCGCCAACGCCGCATCGGCCACGCTCGTCACACTCATTACAGTTGAATTATTTGGTGAAGGTGAATGGGTGCTGATGATAGGCACACTGGCAGTGACATTTGCCATTCTAGTGTTTAGTGAAATTACGCCCAAAGTGATTGCCGCCGCTTACCCCGAAAAACTCGGCATTCTCTGTAGCTATATTCTTTACCCGCTGCTCAAACTGCTCTACCCCGTAGTATGGTTTATCAACCTATTTGTTGAGGGATTGCTCAAGTTATTTAGAATTAATATTAACTTTAGCGAGAGTACACAATCACTCACCATGGATGAACTGCGCAGCATTGTGACCGATGCTGGGCATTTTATGCCCAAAAAACACCGCACCATTTTGCTTAATTTATTTGAGCTAGAAAAAATCACCGTGGATGACGTGATGACAGCACACACGCTGGCTGAGGTGATTGATTTTGACTCGCCGATTGAGGATATTTTGCAACGTATCACTAACAGCCACCACACGCGCCTACCTGTGCGCGAGGGCAATAGTGAAGTGATTATCGGCATCATACACATTCGTAAAGTCATCAACCAACTGCGCGCTCACCAGCACAATGGCGATTTAACCAAAGAAGCGCTGCGTGAAATTATTGAAGAGCCTTATTTTGTGCCCGCTGGTACACCGCTTTATGCACAAATACAACAGTTTCAAGAAAAGCAAGAACGTATTGCGCTAGTGGTGGATGAATACGGCGAGTTTAAAGGCATAGTCACACTAGAAGATATTTTAGAAGAAGTGATTGGCGATTTCACCACACAATCACCCAGTCGCGCTGGCAGCTATCGCCAAGAGGCCGACGGAAGCTGGCTGGTAGACGGTAGTAGCATGTTGCGCGACCTGAATAAAAAGCTGAATCTAAATCTGCCTTTGAATGGTCCACGCACTTTAAACGGCTTGGTAATAGAACATTTTGAAGATATTCCTGAGGCTGGTACCAGTTTTAGAATTGGCAATCACACACTCGAAATCGTGCAAACCCAAGACAGAATCGTCAAAAGCGTCAAAATATTCCCTTAAAAGACTGAAATTTAAAAGCCCTACTCACATTAGGCTTGAAATTTTTGCTATTCGGCTCAAAATACACTTTAAGTAATTAACAAATATACATATGGCTAATACGCATAACACTGGCGACACCGCACTTAAGCCTAGCGCAGTTAAACCTAAACTGCCCGAGATGTTCAAAGTGTTGTTATTAAACGACGATTACACGCCTATGGAGTTTGTAGTAGAAACGATTGAACATTTTTTTAACAAAACGCGTGAACAAGCGACGCAAATTATGCTCAAAGTACATACAGAGGGCGTGGGCGTATGTGGCGTGTACCCACAAGACATCGCGGAAACAAAAATGAATCAGGTGCTGAACCATGCTAAAGAAGCGCAACATCCTTTGCAGTGTGTTATAGAGCGAGCGTAGGCTGGCGGTAAGATGAAAGTAATAACATACTCCGTATTAATAGTAAGTTAATGAAAGTTAAGGTATAAAAAATGATTGCTCAGGAACTAGAAGTAAGCCTCCACATGGCGTTTATGGACGCGCG